>DATHJA010000001.1:0-5264 GCA_035316475.1 Edaphobacter sp.
GACCGCCGCCATCCTGAACTCAGCGACGAACCGTTCGCTGGTCCTGCTGGACGAGATGGGCCGAGGCACGGCCACCTACGACGGGCTCTCGCTCGCCTGGGCGACTGTCGAGTATCTCCACACCCGCATCGGCGCGCGCACACTGTTTGCCACTCACTACCACGAACTGACCCTGCTCGCCGAAAGACTCGAGCGGCTCAGGAACCTGCGCGTCACCGTCAAGGAGACTGCCAGCGGAATTGTCTTTCTCCACTCCGTCGAGTCTGGCCCGGCAAACAAGAGCTACGGCATCGAGGTGGCGCGACTGGCCGGACTTCCCACCGATGTCATCGCGAGAGCTCGCGAGGTGCTGAAGCTGCACGAACGCGCCGAGAGCCAGCAGGTGCGCGAGGCCGTGGACGATCGCGCGCCTTCGCTGCAGATGACGATGTTCACTCCGCTCTCGCAGAGGATCGTCGATCGTATCGCCGAGGTGGATGTGGACGGCTTGACCCCGCGCGAAGCTTTGAATCTGTTGGCGGAGTTGCAACGGGAGCTGAAGACATGAACAAACCAAAGAGCATCGTCGTAGCAGGCGTCATGAGCGGAACCTCAGCCGATGGCGTGGACGTCGCCCTGTGTCGCATCGCTCCTTCAACCACGACGCCTCGCGTAAACCTGATCGGATCGGCGAGCTTTCGTTATCCAAAGGCTGTGCGATCTGCTGTGCTCGCATCTATGGATGCGAAGTCGATGCCCGTCGCGGATCTTTCGCGGCTCAACTGGCGGCTGGGAGAGATCTACGCCGATGCGGTCGCAGGCACAGCAGACCAGTTCGGAGTCAAAGTCGGTCTCGTCGGCTGCCACGGCCAGACGATCTATCACCAGGGCGCGGCCTCGAAGTATCTGGGCAGTAGCGTGCGATGCACATGGCAACTCGGCGAGGCCTCCGTCATCGCCGAACGGCTGCGCGTCCCGGTAGTCAGCGACTTTCGCCCCGCGGACCTCGCTGCTGGTGGTCAGGGCGCGCCGCTGGTCCCGATGCTGGACTACGTCGTGTTTCGTTCGGAGAAGACCAGCCGCGTGCTACAGAATCTTGGCGGAATTGCCAACATGACCGCGATCCCCGCAGGAGCCTCCGTCGATGATCTTCTGGCCTTCGACTCCGGCCCTTCGAACATGATCATCGACGCGTGCATGATGCGACTGTTCGGCAAAACTTTTGATCGCGACGGCTCCGTAGCTCGACGAGGAGCCGTAATCCTTCCCGTCATCCAGCGCCTGCTGCGCGAACCCTACTTCTCTGCCCCGCCGCCGAAAAGCTGCGGACGCGAGGAATACGGCGAGGCCTTCGTCGACCGCTTCCTCGCGCTGTGCCGCAAGGCCAAGGCGAAGGATGCCGATGTAATCGCTACTGCGACCGCGCTCACCTCCGAGTCGATCCTCGAGGCGTACCGCCGCTTCGTCTGGCCACATCTGGGACAGAAGGCTCCCGTGGCGCGAGCAGTGGAGTATGTTGTCGCCGGCGGCGGTGCGAAGAACAAGACCCTGATGACACAGCTCAGGGCTGGGCTTGAGCCGCTGGGTGTAAAAGTTCGCGCGACCGATGATCTGGGCATTCCCGCGCAGGCCAAGGAGGGCGTTGCCTTCGCCCTGATGGCCTGGCTGACCTGGAACAACCTTCCGGGGAACGTGCCCAGCGCGACCGGAGCCTCGCGGCCCGTGATCCTGGGAAAGGTCACTCGCGGATGAGTCCTTCGTCCGTCTCCGCTCTTTGGCGGCGCGTGGTGGCGGGCCTGATGCTGTCGCTCGCGCTTTCTGGCTGCAACAGGCAGGCGAGAGACCTGCGCACCGTCGTCATGATTATTGAGAGCAGCCCGACCAATCTCGATCTCCGGCAAGGGACCGACGCGCAGTCCGAGCGCGTCGGTGGCGTCATCTTCGACGCTCTGGTGAAAAAGGATGAGCACTACAACCTCCGGCCGTGGCTCGCGACCAGCTGGGAGCAGACCGATCCGCTGACACTGGTAATCCATCTGCGCGATGGAGTGCGTTTTCACGATGGCCGTCCGCTCGAGGCTGAGGATGTTGCGTGGACGATCCGCAGCATGATCGACGGCACGCTGATCACGGCCAAGGCGGGAGCGTTTTCTTCGATCGATCGTGTCGAGGTGCGTGATCGGCTGACGCTTGCGGTGCATCTGAAGCATCCTGACGCGGGGCTGCTGTTCAACATGAGCGACGGCCTCTTCGGTGTGGTTCCGCGAGGCTCGGGACGCGACTTCGGCCTGCATCCCATCGGCTCGGGGCCGTTCCGCTTCGCGAGCCAGGTGCAGGACAAGGAGGTCGTCGTCGCCCGCAACCCGGACTACTGGGCGGGCGCTCCAAAGATCGCCGGGGTGCGGTTCAACGTGATTCCGGATGCGATCACCAGCGCGCTCGAGCTGCGCAAGGGCTCGGCCGATCTGGCCAGCAATGTTCTGACCTTCGACATGCTTCACGCGCTCGAGCAGGCGCCGAACCTGAAGATTGAGTCGGGCGAGAGCTCGGTGGTGATCTATACCAACTTCAACGTCAACGATCCTGTACTGCGCGACCGCCGTGTGCGTCAGGCAGTTGCCTGCGCGATGGACCGTCAGGCGATCGTGGATGCGATCTGGCGCGGACAGGCACGGCTCGCGAACACGATGCTTCCCGCTGGCCACTGGGCGGCGGCGGGCGATGGCGAGATGGCACAGTATCCGCACGACATCGCTCGCGCCAGGAAGCTGCTGGATGACGCGGGGTTCCACGCCGGTCCGGATGGCGTTCGGCTGCGTATTACGCTGAAGACCTCGACCGACGAGACGACGCGGCTGATGGCGGTGGTGCTGCAACAGCAGCTCCGCGAGGCTGGAATTCGCCTCGAGATCCGCTCGGCGGAGTTCGGCACCTTCTATTCGGATGTCACGCGTGGAGCGTTCCAGATGTATGCTCTGCGCTGGATCGGGTCGAACGAGGATCCGGACATCTTTCGCTACACCTACGCCTCGCGGTCGTTTCCTCCCAAGGGAGCGAATCGCGGGCGGTACTCGAACCCCCGGGTCGATGCCCTGCTCACCTCTGCCGCCGGAGAGACTGACCAGAACAAGCGGCGAACGGATTATGTCGAGGTGCAGAAGATTCTGGCTGACGACCTGCCGGGCATCCCGCTCTGGTATCCGAACAACGAAGTGGTGCACTCGAAGAGGATCGAGGGCGTGAAGCCGGTGGGTTCGGGGACCTTCGATTATCTGCGGTCGATTGTGGTGAAGCAGTAGTTCTCAACTTGTATCGCGAACCGCAGGTCCTTCGACTCCGCTGCGCTCCGCTCAGGATGACACTACTGGCTTAACAACAAAGATCTATTGTTGGTTGCCTCCCAGGGATTCGAACCCCGATTGATCGGTTCAGAGCCGACTGTCCTACCATTGAACGAGGAGGCAATAGATTGGGTTGGAGTCGCAGAGATTGAGCACTTTAGAGCGCTCCTCTCTTGCTGACTTCCGACTCTTTCGAGTGTACGGGTTACGGGCGATTCGGTCAAACCTTTCTCGATCTACAATGCCTGCATGGACAACGAGATTGGTGCTTTGTTTCTTGCGACCTCGAACGCGAAGCTGGAGCAGATGACGGGCTTCGTGACGAGCTGTATGGGCCGGCTTACGGATGAGCAGATCTGGCAGCGCGGTGGAGCGCATGAGAACTCCATCGGAAACCTGATCCTTCACCTCTGCGGCAATATGCGGCAGTGGATCATGCACGGCGTCGGCGGCACGGCCGATGTTCGGGTCCGCACGGAGGAGTTCAGCACAGACGGCGGTCTGACGACAGCCGAGCTGGTCCTTCTGTTTGCGGACACCGTCGCGGAGGCTCGCGGGATCATCGGCTCGTTTCCTCCGGAGCGGCTGGCCGAGAGAACGACGCCGCAGGGCCGGGATGTCTCCATGCTGGAGGCGATCTACCAGGTGGTCGGCCATGTGCAGCAGCACACCGGACAGATCATCGTTCTGACCAAGCAGATGTGCAGCACGGATCTGGACCTGACCATGCCCCGTCCGCGATGACCCCTCCCCCGTCATTTTTGCGCAAAGTCTTCGAAAAATTAGACTTAGCTTTGGACCTGGCTTCCGCCACGTCCTTTCAGAGGACAAGGAAAAGAGGCCCGGATGCTTCGGGCCTCTTCTTCTATTGTAATGCCTGGGGCAGGATGAATCGGCAGGTGGATGTGGTTTGATTTGTGTCGGTTAGGTCCTTTGTGGGCTTGACAGCTATTCGACCTCGTTTTTGGCCCGGTAGCCGTCGCGCGCGATGACGGAGTACTTCAGGGGCTTATGCTTCTCGTCCTGCATCTGGAGGGGGTGGCCCTCGTTGTCGACCAGCTTGACCTCGATGTGGCGGTAGGTTCCGTCGTTCTTGTTGTTGGTGGGCCTGTAGGTGAGGACGTACTGGTTGCGGATGGAGTCGTTAATCTGCGAGAAGATGTCGGGCAGGGCTCCCTGAAACATGGGGTTGAAGCTGAGGCCGCCGGTCATTCTGGCGAAGGTCTTCATCTGGTTGTCAGCCTGGAGGTAGTCCATGCGGGTGATGGGGCCCATGCCACCGCGGGAATCGGCCAGCTCGCGGACGAGAGCCCCGGTGCCGATGGTGAAGATGGTGACGTTGGGAGTGGATTTGACCTTGGCGAGGATCTTGTCGAGGGTGAGCTTCGAGAAGGTGTCGCGGCCAGTCCCGATGAGGATGATGTATTTGCGGCCCTCGATGCGGCTGGTGCGGTCGAGCGTCTCGTAGAGGGCGTCGAAGACGTTGGTGTCGGAGAAGCCGGGGATGATGAGCGAGGAGAGGGCATTGCCGACGGCCTGCTTGTTGTTGGTGAAGTCGGTGAGGATGTGGGTGCGGAGGTCGTAGGTAATGACGGCGACGTAGTCGTCGGGGCGGAGGGTGTTGAAGAAGCTGAAAGAGGCGTTCTGCATGTCGCGGATGAAGTAGTAGCTGTTGGCCGCGAATTCGAGCAGCATGACCGCCGTGATGGGGGTCTGGGACATGCGGACGGTGGCGATGGTCTGGGGAACGCCGTCCTCGAGGACCTGGAAGTTGCCTGCCTTGAGGCCGGGGACGAACTGGTGGGTCTTGTCGAGGATGACGTTGACGTCGAGGTTGACGATGGGGACGTCGACGCGGAGCGAATAGGTCTCGTTATTGGGGTTTTTGACCTTGGGTTCAGGGGGAGCGACGGGTGCGGGCGGCGGCTGCTCCTCTTCCTTCTT
>DATHJA010000002.1:0-4406 GCA_035316475.1 Edaphobacter sp.
CGGGGAGTGCATCTCGATGGCATACGCGCACGCGGCCAGATCGCCCTGCAGGCGGGCCAGCTCCTGCCTGCAGAAGGCGCAGCCGTTCACATGGGCTGCCGCTCTTCTGTGCTCGTCGCCTTCCAGCAGCTGCATCGCGAATAGGGCCAGATCGGCTGGCTCATAGTGTGTGGCGGTGTTCATGCCAGAACCGCCCTTCTCAGAGCCAGCAGGGTGTCGCGAATCCTCAGCTTCACGATCGAGTCATCCTCCCCGGTCATCTCAGAGATCTCCATAGAAGAGAGTCCGTCGAAGAACGCCATCCCGAAGACCTTTCTCTGCTCGGAAGGAAGCTTTGCTACACCTGCCCGAACCTTTTCCACCAGCGCCGCGCGCTCCGCATTGTTCGACAGATCGTAGTAGGCGGCCATCGAGATATCAGGGACCGTCTCTCCAGCACTCCTGCGCCGGAGAGCGTCGATAGCGCGGTTGCGCGCAAGTACGGCAAGCCATGCTCCCAGGCTCCCGCTCACCTCCAGAAACTCCTCCGGGTATCGCCAGAGATCGAGGAACAACTCCTCGAGAACTCCTTCGGCCCGCTCCGGGTGGTGCAGAACGCGAATCAGCACCGAGTACAGCACCGTCGCGTAGCGGTCATACAGCAGGCCTATCGCCGCCTCATCGCCGCGCCGGATCTGTGCCAGCAGGGTAGTATCGTCGCTCTGCTCCGGCGTCCTGCGTGGAATTTCCATCACTCTTGCGCTCAAAACGCACCTGCCTCAAAGGAGAAACTTGTACCCCTTGCGAATCTCGTGTGTAGCCACTCTAGCGCAGGCCGAAGCACAATGTACCCTAAGGAATAACGGCCTTGTGCCATTTCGGGAATATGGCAGTTTTCCTGTAGGTTGTAGAGTGAAGCGAAGACTGGTTGCGCCGTTTTTCCTCAAGAAAAACGGTATTGCGTGACTTTCAGGCGACATAGAAACAGGAAAACTGCCCTAGACCTCTCCATGAAGAACCGGCTCGATAAACTCCTCGTCGATCAAGGCCACGCCGCCTCGCGCGAACGCGCACAGGCTCTCATCCTCGCCGGACGTGTTCTCGTCAACGAACAGAAGGTCGACAAGCCCGGCCTCAGCGTCCCCGACGATGCCGTCCTCCGTCTCCTCGGCTCCGACCTAAAGTACGTCAGCCGCGGCGGCCTCAAGCTCGAACACGCCCTCGCCCACTGGAATATCTCCCTAACCGAAGCCCACACGGTGGACATCGGGGCCTCCACTGGTGGATTCACCGATTGCATGCTGCAGGCCGGTGCCGCCACTGTCCTCGCCGTCGATACCGGCTACGGACAGATCGCCCAGAAGCTGCGCGACGACCCACGCGTCACCCTGCGCGAGCGCACCAACGCCCGCAAGTTGACCTCCGGCGAGCTTCTTCTCCCCGGCCGCCCTGCACCCGGATTCTTCGCCATGGACGTCTCTTTCATCTCGGCCACGCTCGTCCTTCCCGCAGTTCTCTCTGCCCTGAGCTCAGAGGCCGCTGAGTGGCAGGGAACCGCCGTAGTGTTGATCAAGCCTCAGTTCGAGGCCGGCCGTCACAACGTCGGCAAAGGAGGCATCGTGCGCGATCCCGAGGCTCGCCGTCTCGCCATCGAGCGCGTCACCGACACCGTCGTCGAGCTAGGCGGCCTGCATCTCGATGTCATCGATTCGCCGATTCACGGCATGGAAGGCAATCACGAATATCTCCTCCGCGCCGTCTTCGGCAAGGCCTGATTCAGCCAGCAAGCCGGTACACTAACAATAATGTTCAAGGCAGCCATCATCTCGAAGCCGCAGAAGCCCGAGCTCGCCTCCATCCTGCGCGAGCTTGTCGCCTGGCTGGAGGCCCATCACTACGAGGCCCTCTTCGATCCTCACAGTGCGGCTTACCTTGGCGAAGCCGTTCCCTCGATCGAGCGCGAGGAGATGTCCCAACATCATCCCGATCTCGTTATCGTTCTGGGAGGCGATGGCACCCTGCTCGCCGCTGCCCGCGCCTTCGCGCACTCGCCCACTCCTATTCTCGGAGTCAACCTCGGCTCTCTCGGCTTCCTCACCGAGATCCCGCTCTCGGAGCTCTATACCTCCCTCGAAGCCTGGTGCGACAACTGCGCCAGCATCGAGATCCGCGACATGATGCACACCGAGCTCCTCCGCGAAGGCAAGGTGCTCAAGCACTGGGACGCCCTCAACGACATCGTCGTCTCCAAGGGCGCCATCGCCCGCATGTCCGAGTTCATCGTCGAGATCGACCAGCAGTTTGTCGCCACCATGCGCGCCGACGGCATCATCATCTCTACCCCCACCGGATCCACCGCCTACAACCTCGCTGCTGCCGGACCCATCGTCATGCCCTCGGTCAATGCGCTCGTGGTCACTCCCATCTGTCCCCACCTGCTCACCATCCGGCCCATCGTCGTTCCCGGGGACGCCGAGGTCAACATCCGCGTAGAAGGCGCGCCCAACCTCAACTACCTCACCATCGATGGACAGGATGCCATCGAGCTCCAGCTGGGCGACGAGGTCCACTGTCGCCGCTCCGAACACAGCGTCCGCCTCCTCCGCCCCCGCCGCAACGGTCTCTTCAGCGTGCTGCGCAACAAGCTCAAGTGGGGCGAGCGCTGATCTATCTCCGCAGCCACACCGACTCGATCTCGTGGCCCTGGCCCTTCTGCAGAATCAGATCCGCTCGCTGCCGCGTCGGCTGAATATTCTCAACCAGGTTAGGCAGATTAATCTCCCGCCAGATCTTCTGAGCCGTCTCGACAGCCTCTTCCTTATCGAGCGTGCGATAGCGATAGAAGTACGAAGAAGGATTCTGGAACGCTGTCTGCTGCAGCGCCTTGAAGCGCTCGACATACCATCGCTCCAGCTCGTCCTTATCCGCGTCCATGAAGATCGAAAAGTCGAAGTAATCCGAAGCGATCACCGACGCTCCATGCGGCGCCTGCAGCACATTCAGTCCCTCGAAGATCAGAATGTCCGGACGCCGGACAACCTGCGCCTTGTCTGGAATAATGTCGTAGCTCAGGTGCGAGTACACCGGAGCCTCGATCTCCTCGTCGCCCGACTTCACTGCGTGCAGAAAGCCCATCAGGCGGTGAAGGTCGTAACTCTCCGGAAAACCCTTTCTCCGCATCAGGCCCTTCTGTTCCAGAATAGCGTTCGGATACAGAAAGCCATCCGTCGTAATCAGAGCAACGTTGGGCTGTTCCGGCCACCGCGTCAACAGAGCCTGCAACGTGCGGGCAAACGTACTCTTGCCCACCGCCACGCTTCCGCTGATCGCAATCACAAACGGAGATCGCTCATTCGCCCTTCCCAGAAAAGCATTCTGCGCAAGAAAGAGCTCCTGGCCCGCCTCATAGCGCAGCTTCAGCAGCCGCGATAGTGGCAGATACATCTTTGCGACCTCGACCAGCGAGAGCCGGTCGCATAGACCGCGAAGCGACGAGATGTCCTCGTCCGTAAGAGGGAGTGGCGTGTCCGCACTCAGGGCGTGCCACTCTTTTCGGCTGAAGCGTTGAAACGGGCTGGATAAGGTCATGTGTCGAGAAAGCAACCAGACTATCTTACTTCCGCAGGGAGATCATTGGCCCGCCCACCGGATGGCAGAAGACCTTGCCGTGGCTCAGAGCAATCTTCCTCTGCGCCAGCGCCGCCATCTCCGGGTCGTGCGTCACCATCACGATGGTGTGGCCCTGCCCATGTAAGTTTTGCAGAAGCTCCGCGACAATCTTCTGGTTTGCCGCATCCAGGTTGCCCGTAGGCTCATCGGCCAGCAGGATCGGAGGGTTGTTAATCAGCGCCCGGGCGATGCACGCCCTCTGCTGTTCTCCGCCCGAAAGCTCACTCGGCAGATGCTCCGCGCGATGGCCCAGTCCCACCTTCTCCAACGCCAGCCGAGCCTCTTTCTCGTCTGTCATGGAGTGGAAGTACTGCGCCAGCATCACGTTCTCCACCGCTGAAAGATAGGGAATCATGTGAAACTGCTGAAAGATGAAGCCGATCTTGTCGGCGCGAAACCGGTCCAGCTCCGTGGCCGACATCGTGGCTACATCCACGCCGTCGATATGCAGGTTTCCCTGGGTCGGGCGATCCAGGCATCCAATCAGGTTCACCAGCGTGCTCTTGCCCGAACCTGAAGGCCCTGTAATCGCCACCCACTCTCCGGCGACGATGGAGAACGAGGCGTGATCGAGCGCCCGCACCGTGCCGCCGTGTCCCGCATACTCCCGCGTCACGCCGTGCAGGGCAATCACCGCGCAGTCGGGGCGCGTCTCCTGATCGAACGGATTCTCCATCACAATACCTTTTGTACCACCTTCCATCACTCGCCCTTCAGCAGCGCCGCCGGCTCCAGGTTTCGCAGCACACGCGCGGGCA
>DATHJA010000003.1:0-14206 GCA_035316475.1 Edaphobacter sp.
GTTGGTGGGTCCGCGGAAGGAGTTTCTGCTGATGTTGCCGTACTTTCCGTATCCAGCGCACGTCGTTGGCGAAAGTGGTGTCGGGCATCCTGCCGTCACCTGAGCGAAGGCGGCGGGGTTCAGGTAACCCCGGTTCGCTCCGCCGGATGCTCTCCGTATCGGCTGATGAAGATAGACCGGAACCCCAGGTACAAGGTTCGGCCTATCGTTGTTAATAGCGGTGAAGGAGTTGTCCTGTCCGGAGGTTACGGTGAAGGGCTGCCCGCTCTGGATGTGGATCAGAGGAGCGAAGATCCAGTTGTTCAAGAGCAGGGCTTTGAAGCCGGTGAGTGGGAACTTGCTCTGCGTGATCAGAACGATGTTCTCAACGTGACGGTAGTCAGAGCCACACGGGCCGTAGTCTGCAGCGGGGTTGTTGGGGTTCTGCACGTTGGTTCCCGCGTAGTCGCCCTGCGAGTCGGTGAGGCTGAGGCACTTCGACAAGGTGTGGTTGGCCAGAAGGCTGAAGCTGGACGACAGGCGGTGCTGGATGGTCGTGATCAGGCCGTTGTAGTTCGCCATTCCGTTGTAGTTGATCAGCACAGAGCCGCCACCGCCACCGGTGTATCCATTGCCCTGCTTAGGGTTAGCAACGGTGAGGGCAAACCGCTGTGTCTGGTTGCCAACGGTAGAGCAGGGTGTTCCGGCGGCTCCAGCGGGCTTGCCGGCAGGACCCGTCGTCACGACACCCGGGCAGCCGGTACCGTTTGTTCCCCAGACTCCAGGGACAAAGATGGCTGGGCTAAGCGGAGTACCCATGGGTGCGTGGACGGTGTGGCTTCCAACGTACTGGGTCTGGAACTGCCAGCCGTTGCCGAACTGCCGCTGTACGCTGACGGTCCACTGCTCGGTATAGGAAGGGTGGAACTGCTCAGGAAGCACGATGAACTGGGACTGTGGGAAGAACTGCGCAAGCGCCGGAGTCGGGATCTGCGGCTGAGGAAAGGGATTGGCGGCGATGGTGCCCGCGGACCACGGGCTCGAAAAACTGATGGGGCCGGAGTTAGACGTCTGCGTCTGCTTGATGGCAGTAGCATAGGGCGGGTTCTGTTGATTGCGCTGCGCGGTGTAGTAGTTCACCTGGTCGTAAGCGATCTCGGCGCCGGCGCGGAGGACGGTCTTGCCGGAGCCGGTGGGGTCCCACGAAACTCCGAAGTTGGGAGAGAACTGCCAGACGGAGTTCTTGGTGAAGATGTCGGGGACACCGGGATCACCGAAGTACATGGCTCCAGCAGGAGCGTTGGGATAGACGGAGCTGACTTTGTTGGCCAGGAAGGCCGTCTGATCGAAGATAACTCCGCGATGGAAGTTGTCGTAGGGCATGAAGTTCGGACTCCAGCGCAGGCCGGCGACCAGAGTGACATTGCCAGTCGGGTGATAGGTATCCTGGAAGTACAGACTCGGAATAGGTCCGCGCAGGGCGTTCTGCTGCTGCTTGCTCTGCTCGAAGGTGCCGAGTGTTCCCATGAGGAAGTCGAGATTGGGGTCGCCGCCCGCCGAGCCTCCGTTGGGCCCGTTCAGGCTGTAACGGCCATCGAAGGTGAAGGTGCCGTTGGTCTCGTAGGCGTTGGCGATGTTGAGCTGGTTGCGCGCGTATTCGCCGCCGAAGACAAGCTGGTGCTTACCCAGCATCATGGTGACGTCGTCTTCGAAGGCGATCGTGTTGTCGTTGAACTTCGAGTTTGAGTTGGTGCCGCCGCCGACGGTGAACTTGTTCGTCGTCGTCAACTGCAGGCCATTAGGCTGGCCCTGATAGAGATCGACGCCCAGATCGGTGGCGTTGATGTTATTGGCCGCATATCCACGGTTGTTGCGGCGCCGCAGCACCGTGATGTGGGCTGTATTCACGATCTTTGGCGTGATGGTGTAAGCATCTCCCAGTGTGAAAGATTGCACCCTTTGGGAAAGGCCTGCCTGCGTACTGACGAGAATATTGTCGGGAAAGAAGAAGGCCGGCTGCTGGTAGCCGTCGATGAAGTACCGGCCATAGAGGTTGTGTTTGGCGTTTATGGTGTAGTCGACACGGGTGACGAACTGATTGTCCGACGTCTGCAGCGGGATCGAGTAGAAGACGCGGCCGGTTGGATCGCTGGGATCGGGCTTTGGAAGGTAGCTCAATAGCTTGAGCGACTGCGCGTTATAGTTTGGCGGGCTCGGATATTTATTGCCAACCAGCTTAGCCCCGGTACGCGGGTCGACCAGCGGGACGGCAGTGGCCGACCAGTCGCCCGCCAGGTTGGCGGCGGTAGGAACGAAGGCCTGCTGCGAGGCCTGCGACTGCTTCGAGTCGGTGCGCTGGTATCCGGCGAAGGCGAAGAGCTTGTCTTTAAGGATAGGCCCGCCGAAGGTGCCGCCGTACTGGTTCTGATGGAGAGTGTCTTTCGTCGCCGAGAAGAAGTTGGAGGCGTTGATGTAATTGTTGCGGATGAACTCGAAGGCCGATCCGTGATACTGGTTCGTGCCTGAGCGCGTAACCACGTTGACCAGACCGCCGGTGTGCATTCCATTCTGCGCGCTCAGCGCCGTCGACTCCACGCTGAACTGGCTGACGGCATCGGGAAAGGGAAACGGGAGATTGCCATTGGCCATGTAATCGTTATTCGTGCCACCGTCGAGCCGCCACATGGTCGTGTTGCCCATGCCACCGGCGATCGAGACTGAGATGGTCTGATAGGTGTACTTGCTTCCAGTGAAATCTCCGGCAGGTGCCGGTGTAGATCCGCCTGAGAGCGTGATCAGGCCCGTCATCTGGCGGCCGTTGAGCGGCATCTCGGTAACCGTCCGCTGATCAATGGTCTGTTTGAAGGAGGCATCTTCGGTCTGCAGGGCGAGACCCTCGGCCTTGACTTCAATCCGCTCGGTCTGGCTCCCCACAGTCATGGGTACATTGATCGAGATGGCGCTGCCGACCTCAAGAACGATTCCGGTCTGCGTGTACGTTTGAAAGCCTGATTTGGTGGCGGAGAGGTTGTAGGTCCCGACGGCAGTGTTGGGAAAGCTGTACTGACCTTTGCTGTCGCTGACAGCAGTGCGCGTGACGGATGTGGCAGCGTTGATGAGGGTGATGTCAGCGTCTGCGATCACAGCTCCGGTGGAGTCCAAAATGGTTCCCTGCAGGCTGGCATTGCCGGCCCCCTGACCGGCCAGGAAAGGGGCTGTAGCGACCAGGAGAAGAAGCACCACAATACACAACGGGATCTTATTGGACAGTCCACTTTGTTCGTTTGTCATGATATTGGCCTCTCAGATGAAACATGAATGCGATTCGATGAAGCACTGTCCGCAACCAGGCAACAGCGCGCAACAAGCGCGAAAGGACTATATGGATAAGATTTCAGGGGTGTCAACGAAAATGATTCTTCTCATACCCGGGTGCTTTGAATCACCGAAAATCGGTAGGACCAAACCGTAAATCTTATGGTCAGACCAAGGTGGGAGATTTTGGGTATGGAAGCGGTTTTCTTGGCGGACAGCTATTTACGCGCCAGGGTTACGCGGGGTATGGCCTGGAGGTCGTCGACGAAGCCGATCTCGCTCCATCCGGAGAGAAGTTCCGCCAGGGCGTCGCGCTGGCCGTGCCCGATCTCGAGGGCGAGCAGGCCGCCGGGTTTCAGGGCTGCGTGGGCCTGCGGGATGAGCCTGCGGTAGACGTCCAGGCCATCATCGCCGGCGAAGAGAGCGGATGCAGGCTCGTGGTCGCGCACCTGGGGGTGCAGCCCAGCTGCATCGGCGAGGGGGACATAAGGAGGATTGCTGACGATGGCGTCGAAGTACTGGAGCTTCTGCTCCGGCGGGAGCGAGTCCAGCAGGTCGGAGAGCGCGAAGCGGATTCGAGGAGATGCATTCAGGGTCGATGCGTTTGTCTGCGCGACCTCGAGAGCGGTGGGGGATAGGTCGAGCGCCGTAAGCCTGGCATAGGGAAGATGGAGCGCCAGAGCGATGGCGATGGCGCCGGAGCCGGTTCCGATGTCGGCGATCTCGAGAGGCCGGTCATGGAGTACCCGCTCGAGGACGGCTTCGACGAGGTGCTCGGTTTCGGGGCGCGGAATGAGCACGGCGGAGGTGACGTGGAGGGGAAGGCCGTAGAACTCCTGCGTGCCGGTGATGTACTGGATCGGCTCGTGACGGCTGCGGCGGTCGATGAGGGCCTGGTAGCGATGAAGCGCGACAGGGGTAAGGGTACGCGCAGGGTGGGAGAGAAGCGCCGCGCGGGAGATGTCGAGGATATGGAGCATCAGTGACTCGGCGTCGCGGCGTGCGGTGTCGCGGAGCTGAGCGTCTTCGGCGAGCTGCCGGGTTGCGGATTGGAGAGCCTGCTGAAGAGTCATGGGAGAGTTGTCAGTTACAGGTCTGCAGTTGGGAACGATTGGCAGTTTACATTCCCATGTAACGGATGGGTGCAGCGGTCCCGTCGGAATGACACTTCAAGAGTTGACGTTTCATGGCTGACAGCCTGCAACTGGCACCCTGCGACCGACAACTCGCAATCTACTACTGGCGGATCATGATCTGGTTGCCATCGGGGTCGGAGATGGTGAGTGTGTCGGCGGATTTGATGGCCTTGATCTCGCGTTTATGGAGGATGCGATTGGCCTTCGACAGGCTTTCGGTACGCAGGGTGAAACGCGCCTTTGAGCCGAGGGAGGCGGCGGTGGCGATCTCGACCTCCTGGCCGGAGTTGCCGGGCATGTGGAGGAACATGGGGTCGCCGGCGATGGATTTGAAGGAGAGCTGATTGAGGTAGAAGTCGCGGGCTGCGGCAGGATCTTTCATGGCGAGCGAGACGACGCCGATGGAGTCGCCGACGCGGTCGGAGTCGAGATGCTTGCCCTGGTCGTCGGAGTGGAGAGAACCGGGCTGGTACTGGGTGTACTCGATGTTCTGCGCGGTGCCGTTGGCGTCGATGGGACCGGCGAGGGTGAAGAGCAGGTTGCCGGCGCCGGACTTGCGGACCTGCTTGGGGGTGAGGCCGTGCGAGACATAGTCGTCGTGGATGGCCTGAAGGTCGTCGCCTTCAAAGCAGACGTGGAGGAAGCCGATGGCAGCCTCGTTGGGAACGTCGGGGTTGGCGGGATAGAGCTCGAGGAACTGGTGATCGTTGATCTTGATGAAGCTCTCGCGAGACTTGCCTTCCTTGTCTTTGAGGTCGAAGGCCTCTTCGAAGCCGAGCTTGTTGTAGAACTCGCGAGAGGCGTCGAGCGAACGCACGCGGATGGCGATATGGGCGATTCCGGCGAGAGGTGGGGTCTGCTGGGCGCGGGTGAGAGAGGCGGTGAGGATGAGGAGTGCGAAGGTGGCGAGGCGTTGGAACATGGTCTGTGGGTCCTTGCTGATGTCTCTGTGATTCTCTCAAAACGGCTCGAGCTTCGCTCAAATGAACCCACATCTCAGAGTCGAGATGTGAGCACCTGGCGCACCACTCCGTATTCCGATCAATCGAGCGTCACGCGATCCGCTGAACCCATTGGCTCCGCCAGGCCGGCGCCTCAAAGGGGTCCGCGAAATACTGTGTTTCATGCACGACCTTACCGTTGCGGAACTCCATAATGCTCACTGTGTATGCTGGTCGCCCCTGGTAGGTGATGGTGTATTCCGTGATCCAGAGATCACCCTTTCCGAGAATTCGCTTCACATTGAAACCCGACGGCTTGCCTGGATGATGACTCCGCAAGGCTTGCAAATTGCTTCGCCCGAGGATTCGCTCGCCTGACTGGGGATAATCACAGATGGCATCGTCGTCGTAGATTTCGTGTTCCGCGTTTGCATCGCCGGCCGCCGATGCTTGCCAGTGTGCATTCAGGGCTTCACGTATTTGTTCCTCTCGCATGGAGAGCTCCAGGTGCGATTCGGGTTTCATCATCTGCCTTGTCCTCTGCGCGGTTACTTTGTCAGCTTCAGCAGTACAGCGCCGTGGCGTTGAAGCGTGAAGACGTGCGCGTCGTCGATTGTGCCAAGATCTTTGCCGGCCCATACGTCGCGGGCGTGTGCTCCTTTGGGAAAGCCCAGCTGCTTGAGGTGAAGACTCAGGCCGCGCATTGCGTTGCGGTCGTGGGAGACGTTGAAGATGGCCAGGGCGACGGAGCCGTCGGCGAGCGGACGCGACCAGATCTCGGTCTCTTCGCCGGCCCAGACGCGGTCGCCCTGCTTGCCGAGCTTGTCCTGGTCGATGGCGATGACCTCTTTGTTGGTGAGGATGGACCGGACGTCGTCGTTCATCTCGGTAAAGTTGTTGCCCGCGATCAGCGGGGCGGCGAGGATCGACCACATCGTCATGTGCGAGATGTTCTCGTCGTGGTTCATCTTGCCGTTGCCGACCTCGAGCATGTCGGGGTCGTTCCAGTGGCCGGGGCCGGCGAACTTCGCGAGGCCCGCCTGCGAGAGACCGATGAGGATCATGCTGTCGTAGTTGGCGCGGATGTCGTCTGTGGTGCGCCAGAGGTTGCCGCCGACCTGCGGAGCCCACTGCCAGGACTGGTCGAAGCCGTACTGGCAGAGGCTGTAGACCATGGGGCGGCCGGTCTTGAGGATGGCCTGATGCATTTTTTCGTAGGCCTCGCGCATCATCCGGTTCTGCGCGGCGGGGTCGTCGGGATGCGCCTGACGCATGTTGTCGTGGAAGCTGCAGAGATCGTACTTGAGGTAGTCGATGCCCCACTCGGCGTAGGTCTTGGCATCTTGTTCCTCGTGGCCGAGGGAGCCTTCGTAGCGGGCACAGGTCTGGGGGCCGGGAGAGGAGTAGATGCCGATCTTGAGGCCCTTGGAGTGGACGTAGTCGGCCAGCGCCTTCATGTCGGGGAACTTCTCGTTGGAGTGGATGATGCCGTTTGCGTCGCGCTTGCCCTGCCAGGTGTCGTCGATGTTGACGTAGACGTAGCCGGCGTCGCGCATGCCGCTGGAGACGATGAGGTCGGCAGCCTTGCGGATGTCGGCGTCGGTCACCTTGCCGGCGAACCAGTTCCAGCTGTTCCAGCCCATGGGTGGGGTCTGGGCGATCTGCTGGGCGGAGAGAGGAAGGGATGCAAGGATGATGGCGGCAGCAGAGAAAAGACGACGGCGCATTGAGCGATAGTCCTCCAGGGGCTTCGGAATCTTAGGATGTTCGACCGACACCATGAGACTTGCTGTGGCCGCGCTTGTCAATTATGAGAGCATGACAGGATGGGCGGAGCATATTCAGTCGCTGTTCTGTTCAAGGCAACGGTCTTCAGCCTCCTGGTCTTTCTGCCGGTGGTTCTGATCGTTGCTGGAACGCTGGTGAAGCAGGAGAAGCGCAAGCGGTTTCTGCTGTGGTGTATCGGGATCTACGGGACGGTCTGGACCGTCTGTGCTCTCAGCAACACCTTGTTGCTGATCCGATATTTTCTGAAGCTTACCCACTGACAGGTCTGTGTCTCCCGGAATCATCGGGGTTGCGGATTGTCGCCGGTATCGGTGATGATGCGCGAGTTGACGGTGAGCTTGTGGTAGTTGCTGTAGTTTGCCGTAAAGGACCAGACGGCGGTCTTGTCGTTTGCTTTGGCGCTGGAGGCGATCCTTCTGGGCATCCAGAACTGTCTTGAGTCGAAGCTGACGGGAGCGTAGTCGATCTCCCAGGTCCAGAGAGACAGGATTCCGTTGACCGTATCGTGATCGGGGATTTGCGCCTCAACCCGGAGGAGATGAAAGTTCTCGGGGTCGATGTAGGCGCGGCCGGCCACCCTTTCGGGAGTAGGGCAGAAGGAGTCAGTGAGGGCGGATTCCTGGGAGGCGAAGTCGACGACGATGGCGGGAGACTTGCCCAGGCGCGTGTTGGGCAGAAGCTTGTAGTCGTAACAGTGCGCGAGGTCGAGCGAGACGACTGCCGCCGCGTTGGTAAAGGCTCCGCTGAAGATGGCGGGACCCTGAATCTTCTCCCCCTGGGCAGGCTGTCCGTTCCTCTTCGCGATCTCGCGGCTTTCGGTGAACTCGAGTTCTCCTGCGGGAGTGGTGGAACGGCGGAGACGAAAGATGGAATCGGTCGAGGTTCTCTGGAGGGCGTGCTTCTCCTCAATGCTGGAGAGAACGTGCTCGTCGCAGAAGAAGTTGGGCACATTGCGCTGGTAGTCGGCCAGATTGCCCTGCATGCGGATGAGAAGATCCCGGAGAGAGGCCTCATCTGTCGACTGTGCGGAAGAGCGCAGGAGCAGCAGCGTGCTGGCGAGCACTACGGCGCTTGCGATGCGGAGGGACCTCACCGGAGCTCCTGAAATGCGTGGCAAGATATCAGTGCAGGTTTTTAGAGCCTGCAACCTGTGCCTGACAACTATACAGCCCGGTTTTATGCTGCCGTGGTCTCGGCCTTCATTTTTTCGGCGATGTTGTGCGCAATCAGAGCGTCGATCGTGGGCTGCAGCATGCCCTCCATCACCATGTTGAGCTGATGATTGGTCAGGCCGATGCGATGATCGGTGAGGCGGTTTTGCGGGAAGTTGTAAGTGCGGATCTTCTCGGAGCGGTCGCCGGAGCCGACCTGCTGCTTGCGGTCCTTGGCCTGCAGCTGGTGGATGCGTTCCGCCTCGACCTCGTAGAGACGGGCGCGCAGGACGCGCATGGCCTTCTCGCGGTTCTTGATCTGCGACTTCTCGTCCTGGCAGCTGACGACGGTGTTGGTGGGGATGTGGGTGATGCGGATAGCGGAGTACGTAGTGTTGACCGACTGTCCGCCGGGGCCGGAGGAGCAGAAGGTGTCTACGCGCAGGTCCTTGGCCTCGATCTTGATGTCGACCTCTTCGGCCTCGGGCAGTACCGCCACCGTGATAGCAGACGTGTGAACGCGGCCCTGGGTCTCGGTGGCCGGGACGCGCTGCACGCGGTGCACGCCGGACTCATACTTCATCTGTGAGTAAACCTTGTCGCCCTCGAAGATGGCGGTGACTTCCTTCATGCCGCCGCCGATGCCGGTCTCGGAGGTGGAGAGGACCTCGACCTTCCACTTGTGCTGCTCGGCGAAGCGGAGGTACATGCGGAACATCTCGGAGACGAAGATGGCGGCCTCGTCGCCGCCGGTTCCGGCGCGCAGCTCAATGATGATGTTTTTGTCGTCGTTGGGATCCTTGGGCAGGAGCATGACCTTGAGCTCTTCTTCGAGCTCGGTCTGGCGCGGCCCGAGGGTGAGGAGCTCGGCCTCGGCCATCTCGCGGATATCGGCGTCGTCTTCGGCGAGCATGGTCTTCGCGTCTGCGACTCCCTGCTTCACATTGCGGTACTCGCGGAACTTCTCGACGACGGGCTCAAGATCGCGATGCGCCTTGGCGGTGGCGGAGAACTTCTTCTGGTCGGTGACAAGCGTGGGGTCGGCGAGCTGCTGGCCGAGCTCTTCGTAGCGCGCTTCCATCTGGTCGAGGCGGTCGAACATGGGTGCTCCTAAATCTTTGTGCAGAAAGGGGATTTCGAAACGGGAGAGAGCGAAGTTGAGCGCAGCTAGGCGAAGTCGTGGCGGCTGGGAGCCACGCCGGGCCGGGGGGCCACACGGGAAAAGCTCACCGGGATTTCGGCTGCGAATCGCATCTCTTCTTTAGATGTTACTCCTGTTGGGGTGGGTTCAGGTGCAGGAAGTTCCGGTAAATGGCCGATATACTGAGCGATGTGAGCGTGACCGGACAGCGGCGATGGCTTGGTATTCCGACATGGATGGTGGCCGTCGTTGGTCTTCTGGTGCTTCTGCTGGCTGTCACAACGGCGAGCCATCATCTGTTTGTGCCGTTGTGCTTCGTTCTGCTGCCCGTCTTTCTGTTTGGCCGGGTGGAGAACAGCGCGCAGAGGCTGTCGATTGCCTTTGGCTGCGACGCTCGGCACAGCTCCGATCCTGACCGCTCCGCGCTCTTTCAGCGTCCCCCGCCTCTCCTCGCCTGAAACTTGCCAATGCCATGGGCCACGTGCCCGTGGAACTGCCGCGCTCTTTGAAGCGGCGAGCAGCCTTCAGGTATTCGGGGAAATTCTTCATGAATCCGGATCAGATTCTGTCCGTGGGCCTCAATGGCCTTGTGTGTGTATTTGCGTGCGTTTTTCTTTATCAACGCTGGCGCTGGCGGCTAAGAGGGCGTCAGGGTTTCTATCCGCGAGGAGCTGCACTGGGCAACGCTCTGCATCAATTGCAAGCGATTGCCGAGCCACAGGCGAAGTATGTGATTGAAGAGAAACTGGACGAAGAGGTAGATGCAGATGACGAAGGCGGACCTGACGATCCGGTACGCCATCTGCATCGTCAGGCAGCGAAGATACGGCGGGGCGAGGGACTGGACCAGCTGACCACGTTTCTACCCAAACGGGAGTAACGGATGTGAGCGCTCAATCGATGTCAGCCTTTGGGGAAGTGTTCGATGACCGGCGGCGTGGGCAGAATGGGGAGTTGAAAGTGCTCACATATTCTGCGTGCAGATTCACTTGGCTCGAGTGTGCTGGTGTCGATGCTCAGGCCGGGAGGAAGCTCGGGAAAGTGATCTGCGCCTTTCGCGCGAAGCTCGCGAAAGACGGCGACGGAGTTGAGTTTGAGGAATCGGGAGCGCGAGGCGTCTTCCATTCGCTGCTCAAGGATATCGATCGGGCAATCCAGCTTTACGAAGCAGACTTCGCCGCCTGCGTTCTGCACGGCGGCAACAGCGGCTTCAATGAAGCCGGGATTAACCGTGGATTCGGGCGCGAAGGTGAAGATGGTGGAGATACCATCCCTCGTCGCGGCCTCAAAGACGGAGAGCCATATCTGCTTGCGCAGCCTGACGAACGAGGGCGAGCCGAAGGGGAAGACCGCAAGCAGCGTGTCCACGACGAGGTGATTGTGAAAGAGCCGGAGCCCGGTCAGCTCCTGCAAGGCTCTCCCGACGGTGAGCTTGCCGGCAGCTGCCGGGCCATGGATAAAGATCAATTTCATCGTCTATGTCTTCGCGGGTTCGAGCCATGCGCTTGGCGTCGAGCGCGAGATGGCGATCTCCTCATCGTTCATATCTACCCCGACGTCTCCGAAGAGCGGCGTCGAGAGATACCGTTCCCCTGTGTCCGGCAGCATCGCCAGGATGGTCGACCCCTTGGGAGCCTTCTCGGCGATCTTCATCGCTCCGGCGAAGGTTGCGCCCGAGGTGATGCCGACGAAGATGCCCTCCTTGCGGGCTAACTCCTTGCTCCACTTCATGGCCTCGGCGTTCTCGATGGTCACGACCTGGTCGATCTTGTTTTCGGCCAGAGCGTCGCTGGCGAGTTTGGGGAGAAAGTCCGGGCTCCAGCCCTGCTGCGGATGCGGCTTCCATGCGGGGTGCCCGCTGGTGGGGTCGCCGTTGGCGTCGCGCGGCTGCGGCTGGCCGCTGGTGACCATGGGCGCGTCGGCGGGCTCGCAGACCACGATCTTGGTCTTCGGGCTCTCTTTGGCCAGAACACGGGAGACACCCTTCAGCGTTCCTCCAGTTCCGAAACCTGAGACCCAGTAGTCGAGTGGCTGGTCGCGGAAGTCGTCGAGGATCTCGACTGCGGTCGTCTTCGAGTGGAAGTCGGCGTTGGCCTCGTTGGTGAACTGCCGGGTAAGGAACCAGCCGTGCGTCTGGGCAAGCTCCATGGCCTTCGCAGCGGAGCCGGTGGCGCGGCTGGCGGCGGGGGTAAGGATCACCTTTGCCCCGAGGAAGCGCATCAGCTTGCGGCGCTCGATCGAGAAGGTCTCGGGCATGATGAGGACAAGCGGATATCCTTTCTGTGCGCAGACCATGGCCAGGCCGATGCCGGTGTTGCCGCTGGTGAATTCGATGACGGTCTGGCCGGGCTTCAGCTTGCCGGTGCGCTCGGCGTCTTCGATCACACCAAGGGCGAGGCGGTCCTTGACGGAACCAAGCGGATTGAAGGCTTCGACCTTTACATAGAGGTTTACGCCCTCGGGTGCAAGGCGGTTGATGCGGACAGCCGGCGTATGGCCGATGGTCTCAAGAATGTTGGAGTAACGATGTCCCACGTGTGGGCTCCTTAGGAAAGATTGTGGCCCGTGTGTTTAAATGCCTGACGGAGATTCTAGATGGCGCAGCGTCTTTCGGCATCCATGAAGATGAAAGTGAGGTTATTTCGCGATGGCGCTGTTTCGTGAGGTCGCGGAGCTGGCCGAGATGCTGGCGGGGGAACCGGGTCGGCTGAAGAAGCGCGCAGCCATCGCAGAGGCGATCCGCAAGGTGCGCGAAGCTGCGCCCACGAGCGAAGACGCCGGGCGGTTCGCCCTGTATCTTGCGGGAGCTCCGTTCGCCGAGGCCGACCCGCGCAAGCTGAACGCTGGCGGTGCTTTGCTGACGAAGGCGCTGCTTGCGGTAAGCGGAGCGACGCAGGTCGCACTGACTGCGGCTTACAGGAAGCATGGCGATCTTGGCGCGGCGGGATTCGATCTGCTCGCATCCAGGGAACAGAAGTCATTACTGACCCTAAAAGACGTCGCCGAGGCGTTTGCCGGGATGGCTGTGGCGAAGACTACGGCAGTTCGCGCATCACTGGTGGAGGGATTGCTGGAGCGAGCGACTCCGCTTGAGGCGAAATATCTGCTGAAGCTGATGATTGGCGATATGCGCATAGGCGTGAAGCAGAGCCTTGTAGAGGAGGCGATCGCGGTTGCGGCAGAGGTTCCCGTGGCCGAGGTGCGTCACGCCGTCATGCTCGAGGCCGACCTCGCTCTCGCGGTCGAGCGGTCCTTTGCGGGCACGCTGAAAGATGCTCGGATGCGGTTGTTTCATCCGCTTGGCTTCATGTTGGCCTCGCCGGTGGATTCGCCCGAGGATGCGGTGGAGCGGTTTACGGGAAAGCCCGAAGAAGGGATCGAAGCCGTACACATCGCCGCGTTCCTCGAGGACAAGTACGACGGCATGCGCGCGCAACTGCACTGCGGCGATCCCACGCAGCCGGGCCGCGTGGCCATCTACTCGCGCAACCGCGAGGACGTGACCGAGAGTTATCCGGAGCTCGAAGAGGCCTTCGCGCACGCAGCCGGGGCCGGGGCCGGGGTGCGGATCGAGATGGGCCCATGCATCTTCGACGGCGAGATTTTGGGCTGGGACCTGAAGGAGGGCCACGCCCTGCCCTTCGCCGTGCTGGGCCAGAGGATCGGCCGCAAGCGCGTCTCGAACGCATGGCGCGAGCAGGTGCCCGTTATCTTTATGGCATTCGACCTGATGTATGCGGATGGAGAGCTGCTGCTCGACCTTCCGCTGCGCGAGCGGCGCAACCGGCTTGAGGCTGTGGTCGAAAAACTTGTAGAGAGCGTTCGTTCCCCACTAGCCATCGACGAGCGTCGAAAGGGCCCGCAGGGTCTGATGTTTGCAGAACCGGATGGCGAAGCCGTGGAGAGGCTGTTACTGGCGCCTTCGCGGCTAGTCGAGTCGGTTGAAGACATCGAGCACGCCTATGCGGAGGCGCGCGCCCGCGCAAATGAGGGAGTCATGCTGAAGGCTGCCGACTCGCTCTATCAGCCCGGCCGCCGTGGTCTGGCTTGGCTCAAGCTGAAGCGCGAGCTGGCGACGCTGGACGTCGTCGTAACTGGCGCGGAGTTCGGTCATGGCAAGCGAGCTGGCATTCTGAGCGACTATACCTTCGCGGTGCGCGGGCCGGACTACGAAAGAACGGGCGAGCTGTTGAATGTGGGCAAGGCCTACTCCGGCCTGACCGACGTGGAGATCGCCGGGCTCAGCGCGTGGATGATGGAACACACGCTCGAGGATCGCGGTTTCTTCCGCACGGTCGAGCCTCTTCGCATACTCGAAGTTGCCTTCAACAATGTCATGCGCAGCGATCGTCATGCCAGCGGATTTGCCCTGCGCTTTCCACGCATCGTGCGCATCCGGGATGACAAGCCGGTCAGCGAGATTGACACGGTGGATCGCGTCGAGGAGATCTATCAATCGCAGGTCGATAAGCCCGTAGAGAACACGACAGCTTAAGCCTGGACGCGACTTCGACCTTTGCGCAGCAGCCACTCGGCAAAGAACAGGTTTGGTATCCAGCAGGCCCAGGCAATGATCCGGTAGGCACTTGAAAAAGGAAGTCCCGTCAGCGGCGCCAGGGGAAGGTAGATCCGAAGCGTGATTGCTGCTGCTGTAAGGGCGTAGCTTCGCACCATCCATCTGCGATGATCCTCCACCTTTCCTGCCCGAATGGTGAAGTATCCTGCTGCCGTGCAGCCGATCCAGAACAAGCCGAG
>DATHJA010000004.1:0-2993 GCA_035316475.1 Edaphobacter sp.
GAAAAGGTGCATACCGGGCAGAGTGTGAAGTGGGGAGTGCGGCAAAGGTGTTTGCTGCGCCTGTTTTATGAAATTTGGGTTACAGGTGAGCGGATTATGGGACGCTACTATTCCACTCAACAGGGACAAATGTCCTAGACGAGAGGAAGAATTCTATGCCTTTTTTTTGAAAAAACGTAACCGATGCTTCGCGCAATAGCTGGTGAAAGCTGTCTTTCGCCCCACGCAGGCGACTGCTTACGGAAAGTTTTCGTTACACCCGTAACCAGATTCGATTGACCGGTGACGGTGCCTGGCGTTAGCTGATTGCCATTCAGGTTTCACCCTTCACTACGGCTTTGGAGCAAAGCCGGTGAGCATCTCGGACCGTCACGCAGGGGATGCTTGTGTTTCTAGTTCTGCTTTCGCCATGGACACTTCATCAAGCATCCATCCATATCTCCATCTCCTCCCATCACATATCCAAACTAGAATAAGAACAGATGAAACTAGTCTTCTGCGGAACTCCTCAATTTGCCGTTCCAACGCTCGAAGCCGTCCTAGCCGCCGGCCATGAGGTAGTCCTCGTCGTTACCCAGCCCGACCGAGCTGCAGGCCGTGGCATGGAGCTCAATGCTCCTCCCGTTAAAAAGACAGCTTTCGCACATGGCATTCCCGTCGTGCAGCCGGAGAAGATCAAGAAAAATGCTGAGCTTCGCGCGCAACTCGAAGCCATCCAACCTGACGCCATTCTGGTCGTGGCCTACGGACGCATCATCCCTCAGTGGATGCTCGACCTGCCACGGCACGGCAACATCAACCTCCACGGGTCGCTGTTGCCGAAGTATCGCGGGGCGGCACCCATCCAGTGGGCGGTGGCGAGTGGTGAGGTCGTCACCGGAGTTACCACCATGCGCCTGGATGCCGGTCTGGACACCGGCGACATGCTCCTCGCGCAGGTCGTCCCTATCGGACAGGAGGAGACGGCGGTTGACGTCTACGAATGCCTGGCCGCCGTCGGCGCGGAGCTGATGGTTCGTACGCTGCGAGAGCTCGAGGCGGGGTGCCTCTTTCCCCAGAGACAGGACGACATGCTGGCTACTCTCGCGCCTATCCTCAAACGCGAGGACGGCTTGATGGACTTCACGCGCACGGCAAAGCAGCTCTACGACCGCTGGCGCGGCTTCCAGCCGTGGCCCGGAGCCCACACCATGCTGCGCGGTAAGAAGCTCATCGCCCACAAGGTCCACGTTGCGGCGGAGACCTTCCATGGCGAACCCGCAGAGCTGATCGTCCGCGGAGACCTGATGATGGTCCGCTGCGCCGACGCCACGCTGCTCGCCTTCGACGAGGTCCAGACCGAGGGCAAGCGGCGCATGAGCGCTGCCGAGTTCCTGCACGGCTATCAGGTCAAATCCGGAGAGCGGTTGGGCCTATGAAGAACAGGTCCGGACCGGGATCGGGTGCATCGAGTCGTCCTACAGCCAGACCAGCGCCGGCGAGGAAGCGACCTGCTTCTGCCGGCCCTACAGCGTCTGCGGAGGTGGCTCTCGCGAAGATTACCCCGGCACGCCTTGCTGCCTTCGAGGTGCTCACCCTTGTGGGGCAGAACAAGGGCCACAGCGACGAGCTTCTCCACTCTGCCCGGGTCGATGCGCTCTCGCCTGAGGACCGCAACCTTACCACCACGTTGGTGATGGGCGTGCTCCGCTGGCAGATCGCGCTTGATGCTCGCATCCGCACGCTGCTGCAGCGGCCCGAACAGAGGCTCGCAGAGCCGGTGGCTATCGCGCTGCGGCTTGGGGCCTTCCAGCTGCTGCATCTCGATCGCATTCCTGCTCACGCTGCCCTCAGTGAGAGCGTGGAGCTCTGCCGCGCTGCTGGCGAGCCTCACGCTACCGGTATGGTCAACGCTGTCCTGCGGAAGCTTGCGGCAGCGCAGAAGCCGGGGGCTCGCATCCATGAGTCCGTTGCAGCGTTCGCCGAGCGGCTCGGCCATCCGCGCTGGCTGGTTGAGCGCTGGGTGGCTGCATATGGCCGCGATGCCGCACTGAAGATCTGCGAGGCTGACCAGAGCGAGCCCGTCAGCGGCGCAATGTTTTCTGAGAGTGGCGATGACCTGCCAGTGATGGATGACGGCTCCCGTCTCGTCGCGGAGCTTGCCGCTGCGGCCATGCCGGACGCCAGGCGGGTGTGGGACTGCTGTGCCGCTCCCGGCGGCAAGACGCTTATCCTCAGTCGTCGGCTCGGCTCTGCGGAGGTTACGGCCAGCGATGTCAGCTCGAAGCGTCTCGCCCAGACCGAGGCCAGGCTGCAACGGTATGCCTATGCCGAGCGCGTCGCTTGTGTCGTGGCGGATGCGTCCCGCGCTACCGACATCGAGGGCAGCTTCGACCTTATCCTCTGCGATGTCCCATGCAGCGGTACAGGGACGCTTGCGGCCAATCCCGAGATTCGCCATCGTCTCAAGCCCGAGGATCTACCTCGGCAGGTCGAGCGGCAGAGGGCCATTCTGACCGGAGCGCTCAAACGTCTCGCACCCGGTGGCCGTCTCGTCTACTCCACCTGCTCGCTGGAGCCGGAGGAGTGCGAGCAGGTGGTGGAGGCTGTCGCGGGTGCGCTGAGTCTGCGGCGAGTTCCTGTTGCAGGGCTGATCGAGGACCTTGTGCGGGAAGGCATATTGCGTGAGGAACCAGCCTCTGCGGTGCGCGATGATGCGTTGCGGACGCTGCCGGGGGTGCATGGCTGCGATGGCTTCTTCGCGGTGGTTCTGGAGCGAAGTTAACTCAGTTTGCCGTTCGATTCCTTGTCGTCTTTGGGGGTAACGGATGGAAGGAAACTAATCGGCATATGGATCTCTTTGATGGGATTGAAGGTTGGCAAGTTTCTTCCTGGAGAGAAGAACAGGCAACGGCAAGGACGGGGAAGTTGGTTGCTGAAAAGGATCTGGCAGTTGTGGTGAGTGCAGACCTTCGGGATCCTTCGCTCTGCTCAGGATGACGACGGAAAACAAA
>DATHJA010000005.1:0-3438 GCA_035316475.1 Edaphobacter sp.
CCGCGCGTGTAAGGAACGACGCAGTAGGCGCAGAACTTGTCGCAGCCTTCGATGATCGTGATGTAGCCGCGGTGGGGATTGGAGCGGACGGTGAACTCGGTGTCGAAGGTCTCGTCGGTCTGGCGGTCGTCGAGCCCGGTAATGCGCGTCTCCCCGGCTTCGAGCCGAGCGAGCATTGTGGGCAGGTTGCGGTAGGATGCCGACCCGGCCACAATGGAGACATACGGCGCGCGCTCGAAGATCCGCTCGCCCTCCTGCTGGGCGACGCAGCCGATCACGGCAAATCGCTTGCCCTCACCCTGCAGACGCTTGTACTCGTTCAACCGGTGGAAGACCTTCTGCTCGGCCTTATCGCGGATCGAACAGGTGTTGTAAAGGATCAATCCGGCTTCGGTCTCGTCGGAGACCTGGGTGTAACCCTCGTGCTCCAGCGTACCAATGACCTTTTCCGAGTCATGGGCGTTCATCTGGCAACCGAAGGTCTCGATGTAGAACGTCTTCGTCACAGAGATAAGTATACCGTCCGGGCAAAAGGCACCCTACTCAGCCTCTGCAGCAGTCTCCATCCACTCAACAGAATGGATCCACGGAAAGACCCGCAGATTGTCTGCTATTGCCTTCGGATTTTTAGGGTTGGCAGCAGGAGATTCGAGAATAACCTGGACGACCGAGGTATCCGTCTCGTCGACCTGTTCGGCACGGATGTTGCGGAGGACAAGCATGCGAGAGGCGATAGCACGGGTAACCTCATACTCGGCCTCAGTTTGATGCTCACGGTCGCAGATAAGTCGGAGCCTGTAGAGCGTATGAGTATCGAGAGCGGCGAGCGAACGGCGGTCGATATACCGGGAAAGCGGGCGAAGAACCGAGTTGATCGCCATCAGGAGCACCGTAACGAAGACCGCATCAAGCAGCTCGCCCGCGCCCGCGCAGGCCCCTACGGCTGCCGAGCACCACAGCGTCGCGGCGGTATTTAGGCCCCGCACGTTGGCCCCATCCTTCATGATGGCGCCCGCCCCCAGAAAACCCACTCCGGAGACGACATACGCGATCACCTGCGTGGTTGCCGGGGCGATCGTCAACCCAAGATCGACAAATGCTGCAGCTCCGAAGCAGACCAGAGTGTTGGTTCGCAGACCAGCGGAGCGCTGGCGCCATTGGCGCTCAGCACCGATACAGGCACCTAAAATGAGTGCCAGCAGAAGACGAGGAAAGCTGGGTTGATCGACCAACGCCACTGAGTCGGTCCACCATTTAAGCCATGGGTTCATCGTGATTCCCAAAGAGCGTTTTTATTTTGAAGGATATCGCAAGGACCTGTCTACGCGATGGAAGCGGGTACGGTGGTGACCGTAAGCACAGGGCAAACACATGCTCCGTATCAATAAACAGCGAATAGCACGGCTTCCTGGGGAACAAATCGCTTCGACATGACAAACTAAGAGAAACTTCACATCTCTTTGTCCTGGAGAAAGAAGATGGGGCTCCGCACGACCTGGCTGCTGTTGAGCACCGTCTCGACGCTGATGCTTACGTCTTGCGGATCGGGCTTGAATGACTCGTTTTTCTTCAACCCGTCCCTGAACGCCACAACTGTGTTCATGGGTGATTCGATTACACAGCGATGGCCTCTTCCAGACCACAATCAAGGGATCTCGGGCGAGACAACGGCGCAGATGCTGGTGCGATTCAATGCAGACGTAATCGGCTATGGGTACAAGCGCGTTGTCATCCTTGGAGGAACGAACGACACGGCCCGCAATCCGTTCGATCCATCCGATGTCTCCCATAACATCGATGCAATGTCGTCGATGGCGCAATCCGCAGGCATGGAGGTCGTGTTGTGTACGATTCCTCCCGTTTTTGGGTCATCTCTTCATAACGAGCGAGTCATCAGCGCGAATCAGGCAATCATTGCTCTGGCCACAGCAAAAGGTTTTTTGCTGGTGGACTACTTTTCTTCGCTGAACGGTCATCCTGAAGACTTTGTCGATGGTATCCATCCGAACACGTCCGGATATACAGTCATGGAACGGACCCTGGCTGAAACAGTGACTCAGTAGCTCCTGCTGCCAGGTCTTCCCCCCAAAAAGGACGCAGAAGAGACCACGTCGTCGGAAAAGAACGTAAGAACCACAAAATAATGCGTGAACAAATCACCGAGCCAGGGAATATCGTATTAAAACGTTTTTGTCGCCTGAAGAAGGCTTTGACGGAACAGTAGTATGGCGTCAAAATGGAGTCCAATGGAACGTCGCGAAGTACTCAGGCTCTTAGGCTCAGCTGTGGCACTTTCTGCCCTCCCAAGCGAAGCTCTTGCGGTTATTCAGCAGGCAAGCGCGCAGGTCGCCGGTTCGACCGGCGGACTGAAAACCCTGGACCCGCATCAGAACGCCACCGTCACCACCATCGCCGAGCTGATCATTCCCGCCACCGACACCCCAGGGGCCAAGGGAGCGAAGGTCAACGAGTTCATCGACCTTCTGCTGACGGAGTGGTATGAGCCTGCGGAGACAAAGCAGTTCCTGGCCGGTCTCGCCGATGTAGATGCGCTGGGCAAAAAGAAATTCTCCGCGGACTTTGTTGACTGCACCCCGGCCCAACAGACGGAGCTGCTGAAGCAGCTCGACGCCGAGGCGATGGATTTTGCAGCAGAGCAGAAGAGGGCAGTCGCAAAGAGCAGCGCCTCGCCGTTGCAGCAGACCGCCCCGACTCCGAGCAACTTCTTCTACACGATGAAGAAGCTCACGCTCACCGGCTACTACACCTCGGAGATCGGCTTCTCGCAGGAACTCGGCAAGAGCATTATCCCTCCCAGCCACGCCGGCTGCGCACCTCTGCAGGAGGTGGCGCGATGAGCATGGAGATGCAAACGCCGAACGTTCAGACCGAAAAGACCAACACTTACGACGCCATCGTCATCGGCTCGGGCATCACCGGCGGATGGGCCGCCAAGGAGCTCACCGAGAAGGGCCTACGCACTCTGGTCTTAGAGGCCGGCCAGACCATTGTGCCGACGAGGGATTACGTCGAACACGTCCCTACGTGGGAGGTGAAGTTCCGCGGCATGCGCGACCGCCAGTACGACAAGGTACATCGCGAGCGGCAAAAGCACATCGGCGACGAGTGGAACGCGAAGTTCTTCGTCGACGACCTCGAGAATCCCTACACTACGCCGCCGGACCAGCCGTATCTCTTTCTGCGTGGACGTCACGTTGGAGGGCGTTCGGTGATGTGGGGGCGGCAGAGCTACCGCTGGAGCGATATCGACTTCGAGGGCAATCTCAAGGACGGCATCGCCACCGACTGGCCCATCCGCTACAAGGACGTCGAGCCCTGGTACGACTACGTGGAGGACTTTATTGGCGTCTCGGGCCAGGCCGAGAACCTTCCGCAGTTGCCGGACAGCAAGTTTCTGCCCCCGATGGAGCTGAACTG
>DATHJA010000006.1:0-6390 GCA_035316475.1 Edaphobacter sp.
ACCGACCGCATCCAGATGGAGGCGCAGCTCACGCAGTCGGAGAAGCTCTCCTCCATTGGCCTTCTGGCCGCAGGCGTCGCCCACGAGGTGAATACGCCGTTGGCCGTCATCTCCAGCTACGCGCAGATGCTCACCAAGCACATGCGCGATGATGAGCGGCTGGCTCCTGTGCTCGAAAAGATCACCCAGCAGACCTTCCGCGCCTCGGAGATCGTCAACGGCCTGCTCAACTTCTCACGCACAAGTGGAAGCGAGTTCACCAGCGTCGATCTGAACGATCTGCTGCGCGATACCATCGTCCTTCTGGAGCACCAGTTCAAGACATCCCAGATCCGTGTCGAGAGCAACTTCGATCCGCAGCTTCCATCCATCCACGGCAACCGCGGCAAGCTCCAGCAAGTAATCCTCAACCTGATGCTCAATGCCAAGGACGCAATGTTCGGGCGGCCTAACGCCACGCTTCGCATCGCCACCTTCCGGGGCGCAGGCCGCGTCCTGGTCCGTATCCAGGACACCGGAGCAGGAATCGAGCGCGAGCACTTGCACCGTATCTACGACCCCTTCTTCACTACCAAGACCAAACCGCAGGAAGGCGGACACAAAGGAACTGGACTCGGCCTCGCTGTAACCTATGGGATCATGCAGGAACACGCCGGCAAGATTCACGTCGAGAGCGAGGTTGGCATAGGCTCGGCCTTCCAGCTTGAGTTCCCTGTCTCGGCTGGCCGCCCCCTCACCTCGCCTGCACCCGTCTCTGCGCCCGCGCAGGACTCCGATAGGAAAACGATTCATGCCTGACATCACCACAGCTGCGGCCGCCGAGTCCACGACTCAGCGCCCCGCAGATTACATCGCCGGAAGCCCACGCATCCTCATCATCGACGACGAAGCCGCCATCCGGGAGTCTCTCGAGACCATGCTTACGCTCGAGGGTTTCTCCGTCTCGCTTGCCACCGAGGGCGTCTCGGGGATGGAGCATCTGGCGCGTAACCACTACGATCTTCTTCTGCTCGACCTTGCTCTGCCGGGCGAGAGCGGCATGGATCTTCTGCCCCGCATCGTCGAGACGTACCCCACCCTTCCGGTCATCATGATCACCGCCTTCGGCACCATGGGCAACGTCGTCGACGCTATCCGCTCCGGCGCCGAAAACTTCGTGCAGAAGCCGTGGGACAACGAGAAGCTGTTGGCCGACATCCGCACCGCGATCGCACGGCACCGCGCCGAAGAAGAGATCGTCCAGCTCAAGCGCGCGCTCAAGCAGCGCTACAACTTCGAAAACATCGTCGGCAAGAGCGAGCCGATGCTCAAGCTCTTCGATCTGGTCGCGCAGGTTGCCCCCAGCCGCTCCACGGTGCTGATCCAGGGCGAGAGCGGAACCGGCAAAGAGCTGATCGCCAAGGCCCTCCACGCTAACTCGCCGCGCCGCGAGCGGCCCTTCGTCCCGGTCAATACCGGCGCCGTTCCCTCGGAGCTGCTCGAATCCACCCTCTTCGGCCACGTCAAGGGAGCATTCACCTCCGCCTTCTCTGCCAAGAAAGGGCTCTTCGAGGTCGCCAACGGCGGCACGCTCTTCCTCGACGAAATCGGCACCATGACCATGGACATGCAGGCCAAGATCCTGCGTGTTCTGCAGGACCGTCGCTTCATGCACCTCGGCGGAACCCAGGAGATCCAGGTCGACGTCCGCATCCTCGCCGCCACCAACGTCAACCTGCAGGATGCTGTTCGCGCAGGCCGCTTCCGCGAAGACCTCTTCTATCGGCTCAACGTCATTACCCTCGAGCTTCCTCCGCTACGCTCCCGCCGCGAGGACATCCTCCTGCTTTCCGCGCACTTCCTCAAGCTCTACGCCAACGAGAACGGCATGGAGGAGCGCACACTCTCCCCCGAGGCCATGCGCATCCTGATGGACTACGAGTGGCCCGGCAACGTGCGCGAGCTCGAGAATGCGATGGAGCGCGGCGTCGTTCTCTCCACCAGCAAGATCATCCACCCGGAGCTGCTTCCCACCCAGCTCACCGGCAATACGTACTCGTCGTCCATGCTCGAGCAGCAGCCGAACGCTTCGCTCTTCGACCTGATGGAAGAGATCGAGCGCCGCATTATCGCCGATCGTCTGGAGCGCTGCCACTGGAACCAGACCGAGGCCGCCGAGTACTTCCGCATTCCGCTGTCCACGCTGAACCAGAAGATCAAACGCCTCAACGTCGAGATCAAGAAGCGCACCCGCGACTAAATAATTAGTCGACTCACCTCAGGGCTGGATGACGATCTTCATTGAATCCGGCTGCGGGTTTGAGGCCAGATCGATTGCGGCTACCGCATCCTCGATAGAGAAGCGGTGCGAGATCAATTGCGTCAGGTCGAAGCCTGAACGATAGCCCTCGAGCACCAGCTTTGTGACCTCGTCCTGGATCGCGACCGAGGCGCTGTAAGAGCCCATCAGGGTTTTCTCGTCCATGCACACCGCTGCGGGATCGAACGGTGCCTCACCATGCTGAGTCGCGGCAAACAACATCACGCGTCCACCAGGACGGATCGCATCCATCGCCACCTGGATAAGAGTATTGCCTCCGACCGCAACCAGAGCTACATCTGCTCCGCGTTCTTCGGTCGCAGCCTTCGCAGCCGCGACCACATCACCGCGCGCGTCCAGCGGATGGTTGAGGCCAAACTTGGCGGCAATCGCGTGGCGCTCTGGGTAGAGGTCGCTGGTCAGCACCGTTGCTCCAGTCCGCCTTGCCAGGGCAGCCAGCAGAATCCCGATCGGTCCCTGACCGATTACCAGTACCGTCTCATCGGGCTCAAGCTCCAGCAGGTCGATGGCCTTGTAGCAGGTGTTCACTGGCTCGATAAACGCAGCCTGCTCGAACGGAACGCCATCAGGAATCTTCACCAGGCCTCGGCGCACGATCCAGTCCATCACGCGGATGTACTGGGCGAAGCCTCCGCCCGAGGGAGCGAAGCCCGCCGTGCAGCCAACTTTCTTATAGGTCTCGCACTGAGCGAAGGTCTGCTTGCGGCAGTAGAAGCACTCGCCGCAGGGGATATGATGGTACGCCATCACGCGATCCCCCACGACAAAGTCTGTTACTCCCGCGCCAACAGCGGCAACGGTGCCCGCCATCTCGTGGCCGAAGATACGCGGTGCCGAGTGCGATCCGGTGTGGATCTTCTTGAGGTCGGTCCCGCAGATCCCGCAGGTGTGGATCTTTACCAGCACCTCGCCCGGCCCGATCTCGGGAACAGGAACCGTCTCCACCCGCACATCGTTCACACCACGATAGACCGCGGCCCGCATCGTCTCTGGCACCTGAGTTGTTTCGCTGCTCACTATTTGTAACCGCTCCAGTTCCATCTCACTCAATGTATCTCTTTGGTCTCAAGAAACTCGTTCACGCGCTTTGCAATCGCACGCGCGGCAACGGAGCTGTTCTTTCCCATCTCCATCAGCGGCCCCCAGAACCGGGGTTGAAGCGCGACATGTGCAAGAAAGGGAGCCATCCGCATCTGTCCCTGCTCATCGATAAATGGGTTCAGGTCCGGCAGCTCAGCATCCGGCGCATCGGAGACTCCCTTGAAGCAGACGAACGGGACGCCACGTATCTGCGCCAGCCGAGCCACCGTCGCCGCCTCCATATCGACCAGCGCGGCACCATAGCTCTCCCGCAGCCGCCTCTTCTCCGTCGCACCGGCGACGTGGGCGGTCGTCACCAGCCGCAGCACGCCTCTGTCGCCTGCGGAAGAGAACCTCTCTCCTGTCTGCGCATCGATTGTCTCCGTGGGAACATAACAATCGCCCGACTTCAATCGCGGTTCCAGCGCCCCTGCCCAGCCGATCGAGAGCAGAAGGTCCAGTGGCCCAAAGAACTCCGCCGCCGTCACGCTACGCAGCGCAGCATGCGAGCCCATGCCTCCGGAGACCGCAATCAGTTCATCTTCCCCGCGCATTGTCTTCCATACAGCAAGCCCCCTTACCCCCGAGCGCTGCCGTTCCCATCCGCGAGCCAGAGGCTTCAGCTCTCCCGGAAGTGCCGCGATGATCCCGATCCTCACTTCGATCCACCAAACGCTGGAGCATAGCCGTACTTTACGAACCAGTCGATCGCCGCACGCAGAGCGTTGTAGATGGGCAACACCTTGAAACCAAGGTCCTGTTCTGCCCTCGCCGACGAGGCAAACATCTTCTTCTTTCCCATGCGCACAGCCTCGACCGTCGCCCGGGGCTCCTTCTTGAGCAAACGTCCCGTGATCGTCTCGTCAAAGAAGGCGAACCCCATCGCTACAGCGTGCGGAACCTTCCTCGTAGGAGAAGGAAGCCCGGTGATCGCAGACATGCGGTCGAGGATCTGCTTCAACGTCAGGTTCTCTCCGCCAAGAATGTAGCGTTTGCCCGGTGTACCACGATCAAGTGCCACATAGTGCATCCGCGCAACCTCGACCACATCCACCAGGTTCAGCCCGGTGTCCACGTAAGCGGGAAACCTCCTGTTGAGAAAGTCGACGATGATCCTTCCCGTCGGTGTCGGCTTTGCATCGCCCGGCCCGATCGGCGTCGTCGGATTCAGAATCATTACGTGCTGTCCTGCGGCGGCGGCCTTGATCGCCTCCAATTCGCCGAGAAACTTCGAACGTTTGTAGTGCCCGATCATGTCGGCGAGCGAGACCGGAGTGTCCTCGTTGATGACCGAGCCGTCCGACTTGAACCCCATCGTAGCGACACTGGAGGTATAAACAACGCGCTGCACTCCTACTTCACGCGCGATGCGTAAAAGCTCGCGCGTGCCGTCAACGTTCGCGGCGTACATCTCGTGGGGATCGCGAACCCACAGGCGATAGTCTGCGGCAACATGGACGAGGGCGTCGCAGCCAGTCAGAGCCGAACGCAAACTCTCCGGTTCACGCAGATCGCCCACGACAGTCTCGGCATCGAGACCTTCCAGACCCTCCAACCGGCTCGTCTTCCGCGTAAGCAGACGCAGCTTCGCGCCCTCGGCCGCATACCTCTGGGCCACATGGGATCCTACAAAGCCTGTCGCTCCGGTGATGAATACGCGCACGCGCTGCTGTCTTTCCCCGAGGATCGGGAGATCTTCTCAAAGATGCAGGACTGATTTTAGTCGAGCTTCTCCGGCTCAATCTGGATATTCTTCTCGCCCGCCGCCTTCTTCTCCCAGTACTTCTTCACCCAGGCATCGAAGGTCTTGCCCGCAGCGGTATCCCGCCCGGTAAAACCCAGCGCGGCAATCTCGGCGTAGCTGACGTTTACTTTGGTTTTATCCGTAGACGGAATCACGCGCACGAAGGAATCCACCAGCGATGCCCCGGTGCGGCGATCGAAGAGATATCCTTCGACCTTCGTCCCGTCCTTCCGCGTGATGGTCACATCACCGCGATAGTCAAAGGCCTTCTCCAGCGCCTCGCGAATCTCGGCATCCGTGGCGAGCGACGGAATCCAGCCCTCGAGGTTCTCCTTCTCACGGCCAGCGATCGTCTCGATCTCGTCCGCGCTGTGCTGCCGCAACTGCTCGATCTTCAGATGTTCCTGCTGCTCTGTCGCCATCGCGCTTAATCTCCCGAGACCGGCTCAAGCTGAGCCTTAGTGGCACTTTCAATCTGAATCAGAGGCATGGCGTGAGCGGGCTTCCACTCATTCAGCAGCTTTTCAGCCTCCGCATCCGGATAAAGCGAGGGGAACATATACTTTTTCGCGGTAACAAGAAAGCCCTTCAGCGAGCCGAAGTTGTAGTCGACTGCCGAAGCCTCGTGACCGGAGTGAACCATGCAATTTGCGCACTGGGGGTTGCCGCTCTTCGCGCCGTAGTTCTCCCAGCTCGTAGTCTCCATCAACTCCTGGAAACTGTCGGCATAGCCGTCCTGCAGTAGATAGCAAGGCTTCTGCCAACCAAAGATAGAGAAAGTCGGCATACCCCATGGAGTGCACTCGAAGTTCTGCTTGCCCATCAGAAACTCGGCAAACAGCGGGTGCGTGTTGAACTCCCACGACTTCTTCCGGTTCGACAGGATGGCGCGAAACAGCTTGCGCGACTTCGCCTTTCCCAGGAAGTGATTCTGGTCCGGCGCCTTGTCATAGGTATATCCCGGTGAGACCATCATGCTCTCGACACCAGCCTCCATCAGCTGGTCGAAGTGCCGGCGCACACTGTTCGGGTCCGCACCATCGAACAAAGTCGTGTTCGTCGTCACCCGGAAACCTGCAGCCACGGCAGCATGAATGCCCTCCATGGCGATATCGTGTCCGCCCTCGCGGCAGACCGAAAAGTCGTGATGCTCTTTCTCGCCGTCCAGGTGAACCGAGAACGAGAGATACTTCGACGGCTTGAACAGGTGCAGCTTCTCCTTCAGCAGAAGAGCGTTCGTGCACAT
>DATHJA010000007.1:0-14944 GCA_035316475.1 Edaphobacter sp.
TGCGCCTCGACGTTGAGTGCCTGGAAGCCGTAGATGGGGTCCTGGATGGCAGGCAGGAACAGGCGCGCCGGGTCGGCCAGGCTGAAGCCGCCATTGCGGTCGGGTGACCACTGCATCGGCGTCCGCACGCCGTTGCGGTCGCCGAGGTAGATGTTGTCGCCCATGCCGATCTCATCCCCGTAATACATGATGGGCGTGCCGGGAAAGGAGAGCAGCAGGCTGTTAAGAAGCTCGATGCGGTGGCGGTTGTTATCCATCAACGGCGCCAGGCGCCGGCGGATGCCGATATTGACGCGCATCCGGGGATCGGCGCTGTAGGCCATGTACATGTAGTCGCGCTCGTCATCGCTCACCATCTCGAGAGTCAGCTCATCATGGTTGCGCAGAAACAATCCCCACTGGCAGCTATCGGGGATGGGAGGCGTGCGTGCCATGATGTCGGTGATAGGGAGGCGGTCTTCCTGCCGGACCGCCATGTAGATGCGTGGCATGAGGGGAAAGTGGAAGGCCATATGACACTCGTCGCCGTCTCCAAAGTAGGGACGCACCTCGGGGGGCCACTGGTTGGCTTCGGCGAGGGTAAAACGGTTGGTGTACTCGGCGTCGATGGCCGCACGGAGGCGCTTGATGATGAGGTGCGTCTCGGGCAGGTTCTCGCACATGGTGCCGTCGCGCTCCACCAGGTAGGGGATGGCATCGAGGCGAAGGCCGTCGACACCGAGGTCGAGCCAGAAGCGCATCGCCTTGAGAACCTCTTCCATCACCGCGGGGTTGTCGAAGTTCAGGTCCGGCTGATGCGAAAAGAAGCGGTGCCAATAGAATGCCTTGGCGGTGTCGTCCCAGGTCCAGTTGGATTTTTCCGTATCGGAAAAGATGATGGGCGCGTCTTTGTAGGATTGGTCCGTGTCAGACCAGACGTAGAAGTTTCGCTCGGGCGAACCCGGAGGCGCATGGCGCGCTGCCTGAAACCAGGGATGCTGATCGGAGGTGTGATTGATAACCAGCTCGATGAGGACCTGCATGTTTCGCTGGTGCGCGGCGGCGAGAAAACTCTTGAAGTCGTCGATCGTACCGTAGCTGAGATTGACGTCCGTATAATCGGCGATGTCGTAGCCGTCATCACGCAACGGTGAAGGAAAAAAAGGAAGAAGCCAGAGGCAGGTGACGCCAAGGTCCTGAAGATAGTCCAGACGGGAGATAAGGCCGGGAAAGTCCCCGATGCCGTCTCCATTGGAGTCCTGAAAGGTGCGTATGTGGAGCTCGTAGAGGATTGCGTCCTTGTACCAGAGGGGATCCGTGGCGCTGCCGATTTTCTTCAAGATGATCTTATCTCTCCGTGTGAGGAGATGCGAATGGCATCTTCCTAGTTGCAGGGTACAGATTTTGAACACGATCGAAGCAAGGTACAACCTCTGCGGGGGATCGGAGTTCTAACACGAAAAGGCGGATGCTCCCTCTCTTAACTTTCACCTGTAGTTTACTCGACTGGGTTGTTCATGCTGCGTGTTCCGATCTCTACGTATCGACTGCAACTTCATAAAGGTTTCGGTTTTGAGGACGCCGCGGTGGTGGCGGACTATCTGCGTGAACTTGGCGTCTCGCATGTGTACTGCTCTCCTTACTTACAGGCCGCTCCGGGCAGTATGCATGGCTATGACGTGGTATCGCACCAGGCAGTCAATGTGGAGCTGGGGGGCGCGAACGGACATGAGCGCTTCTCCAGAAGGCTCCAGGAGCTGGGCCTGGGGCAGGTGCTGGATATTGTTCCGAATCATATGTCCCTGGGTAAGGAGAACAGGTACTGGTGGGATGTGCTGGAAAACGGCGCGTCGAGCCGGTATGCATCGTTCTTTGATATCGACTGGGAGCCTGTGGAGGAGAGGCTGCGGGATAAGATCCTGGTCCCGGTTCTGGGCGATCAGTACGGGAGAGTACTGCATCAGGGGGGTATCCGGGTGGTACGGGCCGGCAATAAGTTCAATGTGGAGGCTGCCGGGCAGATCTTTCCAGTCGCTCCGCAGTCGTTGCCGATGATTCTGGGACGGGCCGCCGAAGTGTCCCGGTCAAAGACGCTCAGCTTTCTGGCGGCGTCGTTTGGACGGTTGCCATCCCCAACCTATGAAGACCGGCGCAAGGTGCTGGCCGTGCATAACGATAAGGTGGTGCTTTATACGTTGCTGGAGCGGCTGTGCGACGAAGAGCAGGGGATCTGCGATGGGATTGAGCGAGCCCTCGAGGAGTTGAATGCGAATGAGGATCTGCTGGATGATTTTCTGAATCAGCAGAACTATCGGCTGGCCTACTGGAAGACCTCGGGACAGCAGCTGGGGTATCGCAGGTTCTTCGATGTGAACTCTCTGGTGGGGCTGCGCGTGGAGCGAGAGCATGTGTTTGAAGAGACGCACGCCCTGGTACTGGACTGGCTGGAGCGTGGTGTCCTGGATGGGGTTCGCGTGGATCATCCCGACGGTCTTCGCGATCCGCTGGAGTATCTGGAGAGGCTGCGTGGGCGCGCGCCGGAGGCGTGGATTATAGGGGAGAAGATTCTGGAGCCGGGTGAGTTTCTGCGCGCGAGCTGGCCTGTTCAAGGCACGACGGGATACGACTTCATGAACGTGGTCGGAGGGCTGTTTCTGTGGCCCCAGGGATTGAGTGAGCTCACAGGCGTGTATCAGGGGTTTCTGGGCAAAGAGATGGCTGCGACCCTTACGGACTATGCTGCCCTTGCGCACGACAAGAAGATCAATGTCTCGCAGGAGGCGCTGGGCAGCGACGTAAACCGGCTGACATCGATGTTTGTTGAGATATGCGAGTCCAACCGCGACCAGCGTGACTATACCCAGGCCGAGGTGCGGCGAGCGATCCGCGAGATGGCGGCGTGTATGAATATTTATCGCACCTATGTCGTTCCGGAGCGTAACGAGATCAGGGACGAAGATCGTATGCACCTCGCGGAGGCGACCGAGTGCGCGAAGGCGAGACGTCAGGACATCGATGGAGGCTTATTCGATTTTCTACGCGATGTTCTGACGATGGCCGTGACGGGACGTCAGGAGAGCGAATTTGTTCTGCGCTTTCAGCAGTTCACCGGCCCCGTGATGGCAAAAGGGATAGAGGACACTACCTTTTACTGCTACAACCGTTTGTCGGGGATGAACGAGGTAGGTGGCAACCCGGAGAGCAGCGGCCTCAGCGTTGGCGAGTTTCATGCTTACTGCGAGAGGATGCAGGCGACTCATCCGTTCACGATGACGGCGCTCACGACTCACGATACGAAACGCAGCGGTGATGTCCGGGCACGGCTGGCCGTGCTGACGGAGATGGCGCCACGATTTGGCTCGGTGATTCACCGCTGGTCGCGCATGAACTCTGGCTTCCGCAGAAAAGCTGCTGCCGGTGTGATGCCTGACGCGAACACTGAGTATCTCTACTACCAGACCCTGATAGGGGCATGGCCGCTCTCCGTGGAGCGGTCGCAGGCTTACATGCTGAAGGCTGTGCGTGAGGCGAAGCTCGAGACCAGCTGGGTTGCGAACAACAAGGAGTTTGAAGACGCCCTGATGGAGTTCATCGCGAAGACTCTGGAGCATGCGCCGTTTCTGAAGGAACTGGAGCAGTTTGTAAGTCGGGTGAAGGATGCGGGAAGGATAAATTCTCTGGCACAGACTCTCATAAAACATACGGCGCCCGGTGTGCCCGATCTTTACCAGGGAACAGAGGTCTGGGACCTGAGTCTCGTAGACCCCGACAACAGGAGGCCCGTGGATTACGAGCACTGCAGGAGTCTGCTCGCCGAGATGCGCGGATTCACTGGCCAGGACGTGGCTTCGCAGATACTCGGGAGAGCCGAAGAGGGAATGCCGAAGATGTGGGTCATTCACCAGGGGCTGCTTCTGAGGCGTGAGCATCCGGAGTGGTTTGGCGCAGAGGCGGCTTACGTGCCGCTTGTCGTCGAAGGATCGAGATCGGACTATGTCGTGGCGTATCTGCGCGGAGATTCGGTGGCGACCGTGGCTCTGCGGTGGAGCGCGAAGCTCTCCGGAGCATGGCGCGATACGCGCGTACAGCTGCCCCCGGGGAGATGGTCGAATCGGCTCACTGGTGCCGCGTTCGAAGGAGGATATATTGCATTGAGGACACTGCTGCGGGAGTTTCCGGTTGCGCTGCTCGTGCGGGAGAATGATGGTCATGCATGAGTTTCGAGTCTGGGCACCGGGAGCGAGCAAAGTGGCCACTCGGATTGGAGCGGCCAGTTATCCCATGGCTCCCATCGGAGATCGTGGATGGTGGAGCGTGCAGGTAGAGGAGGCTGGTCCGGGAACGGACTATGCGTTTCTGCTGGACGACGATCCGGTCCCGTATCCGGATCCCAGGGCGATGCGGATGCCGAATGGAGTTCATGCTGCCTCGCGCGTTTATGACAAAGGCCAGTTTGCCTGGAGGGACGAGCGATGGCAGGCGGCGCCGCTGGCCAGCGCGATTCTCTACGAGATGCATATTGGCACGTTTACGCCTGAAGGCACCTTTGATGGAGCGATCGAAAAACTTCCTTATCTGGCCGATCTTGGCGTGACTCATGTGGAGATCATGCCGGTCGCGGAGTTCCCCGGGGACTTCGGCTGGGGATACGACGGTGTGGCGCTGTTCGCGGTATGCGAGGCCTACGGGGGCCCCGATGGCCTGAAGCGATTTGTGAATGCGTGTCACTCGCATGGACTGGCCGTGTTGCTTGATGTTGTGTATAACCACTTCGGCCCGGTGGGGAACTACACGGGAAAGTTCGGGCCCTACGTTACCGGCAATCACCGCACACCATGGGGCGACGCGGTGAACCTGGAGTTCGAGCAGAGCGATCAGGTGCGTCGATTCTTCTGCGACAATGCGTTGATGTGGATGGAGGAGTATCACATCGACGGTCTTCGGCTGGATGCGGTGCACGAGTTTGTGGACCGCTCAGCGATTCATCTTCTGGAACAGCTTGCGACCGAGGTCCAGGAGCTTTCCGCCCGATTGGGCAGGCGGTTGGTGCTCATTGCCGAAAGCGATCTCAACGATCCGCGGGTAGTGCGGGCGCGCGAGGCGAACGGCTACGGAATCGACGCACAGTGGAATGACGATTTTCACCATGCTTTGTTTGCCGTGCTCGATCCGGGAGGCGAGGGCAAGGGATATTACGGCGACTTCGGCTCCATGGGGCAATTAGCGAAAGCGCTAACGCAGGTATTTGTCTACGACGGGATTTACTCCAGCTATCGAAGGCGGATTCATGGACGGCGAGTTGAGGCTCTGTCGATGCATCGATTTATCGGATACATCCAGAACCACGATCAAGTGGGAAACCGCGCAACGGGAGATCGTCTGGAGCACATCGTTGGTCTCGAGCGCGCAAAGGCCGCACTGGGAGTGGTGATGACATCGCCGTTTCTTCCACTGCTGTTTCAAGGTGAGGAGTTTGCAGCTTCGACGCCCTTTCAGTTTTTTGCCCATCATGAGGAAGAGGCGATGGCAAGGTCCGTCGCAGAGGGAAGAAAGCGTGAGTTTGCGGCGTTTGGATGGCCTCCGGAAGAAGTTCCCGATCCTGTCAGCAGAGAGACGTTTGAACGGTCGAAGCTTCGCTGGAGCGAGGTGAGTGAAGGCTCTCATGCAGAGATGCTGGACTGGTGCAAGCGCCTGATCGCTCTGCGGCGGAGCTCGGCAGCGCTGACGGAGGGTGAGCCCGGACAAGTCAGGCTGCGATTCGACGAGGCAAAGCGATGGCTGATCATGGACCGCGGAGAGATGAGCATGGTATGCAATCTGGGAGAAGAAGCCGTCGATCTTGAAGGCTATGGAGAGTATCGGCTGATTCTCAGCTCACAGAATGATATTCAGAAGAATGGCGAGCGAATCCATCTGCCCGCCTCGCGGTTTGCTGTTCTCTCCTGCGAGTAAAGAAGATAGCTCCTGCGGTCTGGACGCGTTATTTCAATCGCTAATTGGGTCAGACTATCCTGCCTTGGCCGGGTGCCTTGCAGATAATTCCTCGGATGCGTCCTCTGAATCTCGTCACAGGCCGGAAACTTTTGGAACGCGAAACCGTCTTTCACGTACAGACCATCAGGTACGCGGGAAGCAGGTGCCTATGAACGATGGTACGGATCTAAGTGGCGCCTTTTGTGTGGAATGGATGGATATTATGCGCATCAGAAAGAGCGTATGCGCCGTTTCGTTTGCGGCTGCATTGATACTGACCGGCGGGGCAACGGGACGACAGATGTCCGCGGTTGCACAGGCCGCTTCTCCCGCTGCAGCCCGGCAGATCGGGACCGTAAAGGCGATCTCTGGAGGTTCGCTTACGTTGGCAGCAGACGGAGGCGCGCAGGTCACTGTGTCGGTCGCTGAAGGAGTGCGCGTTCTGCAGCTTGCTCCCGGAAGCACAGACCTGAAATCGGCACAGCAGATTACGCTCAGTGATATTGCGGTGGGAGATCGCGTACTTGTAACAGGCAAGGCAGGCGATGACGGTTCGCTGACCGCGACGCGAGTCATCCTGATGAAGTCCTCCGATATTGCGCAAAAGAATGAAGGAGAGAAGGCAGACTGGCAGAAGCGCGGTCTTGGAGGCCTGGTGAGCTCGGTGAATGGCTCCACGATTACGATCTCCGCGGGAGCAAAGAAGATTCAGGTTGAGACGGCCGCCACTACAAAGTTCCGGCGTTATGGTGCGGACTCCGTGAAGTTCGAGGATGCCAAGCCGGGTACGCTCGATCAGATTCGGCCGGGCGATCAGCTCCGCGTGCGCGGCAACAAGTCCGAAGATGGATCTTCGATTCAAGCGGAAGAGATCGTAAGCGGATCGTTCAAAAATTTGGCAGGAACAGTGGCCACCCTTAACGCTGGCGGGGGAGTGCTCACCCTGAAGGACCTTGCTACAAAGAAGACCATGACTGTCAGCGTGACCGCGAACTCCGACCTGCGGAAGCTTCCTCCGGAGATGGCTGCCCGGTTTGCAGCACGAGCGCGCGGCCGAGCTGCTGGTGAAGCGAATGGCGGTGGAACTCCTCCCGCTGGACGGGCTCCAGGGCAAGCTGGCCCCGAACGAGAGGGAGGTGCGGCAGGTGGCTCTGGTCGTTCAGCCGGAGGCGACCTCTCTCAACTGTTGTCGAGATTGCCGACAGAGTCTCTGTCGGATTTGAAGCAGGGCGATGCTGTGATGATCGTTGCCTCGGAGCCGACTCCGGGAAGCGATAAGGTGACTGCGGTGACGATGCTTTCAGGAGTAGAGCCGATCCTGGCTGCGACGCCGAGCGGATCGCCTGCTATGACCCTATCGCCGTGGAATATGGGCGGTGGAGCGGCGGCCTCGGAGGGGGCGGGCGGTGGTCCTCAGTAGTAAGGCCGGCCGCCGTAGATGATTCTCATGTTTTTTGAGGAGAAGGAATGCAATTGAGTAGGGCAATAAAGTTCTTTTTGTTTTTTTTGATGGCCTTGGCATCTCTGGAGATGAGAGCGCAACAATCTGCTGGAGCGTCGGTGCATGGTGTCGTTACGGATCCGGACGACGCAGTCATTCCTGGAGCCAGCATAACCCTGACCCCTGCGAAGGGGAAGGCGATTGTGATCCAGTCGGGCGGCGATGGAGCGTACAAAGCCACTGGAGTTGCACCCGGCACCTATTCGGTCACGGCGACGATGACGGGCTTTGCCACCTATGTCCGACAGGCCGTTCGCGTCACGGCGGGGCAATCTCTTGCTTTCGATATCAAGATGGCTCTGCAGGTGGAAAACCAGGAGGTTCAGGTCACTGCGCAGAACCAGCAGGTCAGCGTGGATGCAGACAGCAACGCCAGCTCGACCGTCATCAAGGGCAAGGACCTGGAGGCGTTGTCGGATGATCCGGACGAGCTCTCCTCGGAGCTGTCAGCGCTTGCCGGACCTGCGTCGGGACCGAGCGGAGGTCAGATCTATGTCGATGGGTTTACAGGCGGCCAGCTGCCTCCCAAATCGTCAATCCGCGAGATTCGCATCAACCAGAACCCCTTCTCAGCTCAATACGACAAATTGGGGTACGGCCGTGTGGAGGTCTTTACCAAGCCGGGTACAGACAAATACCACGGGAATTACAGCATCCAGGGCGGCGATAAGGCATTCAATACCTCGAATCCGTTTCTTGGCCAGAGCAACACCCAGCCGGACTACCACACCATATTCATGATCGGCAGCATCAGCGGCCCGATCAATCGGTTTTCCTCGTTTACGGTAGGAGGGTCGCATCGCAATATCGAAGACAACTCCATCGTGAACCCCGGAGGGTATTACGCGAGCTCTGCGGATGCGACGACGCCATGCCTGCCGGGCGACCGGACCTGCACCTATTACTCGTCTGTTCCTGAATCGATTCGCGCCGTGCCTCATCCGCAGACGCGCAGCGACATCTCTCCTCGTTTTGACTTCGCGCTGGGAGATAAGAACACGCTTACCGTGCGCTATCAGTACTACGTGAACGGGATCAAGAACGCAGGTATCGGGAATACAACCCTGGCGACTGCCGGATACAACAGCGAGGCAACCGAGCACACGGTTCAGATCAGCGATACGCAGATCTTCAGTTCACATGTCATCAACGAGACGAGGTTTGAATACCAGAGAGAGTATTCGACGCAGGATCCGTTGAGTACCGATCCGACGCTTTCTGTGCAGGGTATCTTCACAGCAGGCGGATCGAGCCTGGGAACGCAGCGGAGCACGCAAAACCACATCGAGGTGCAGAACTACACCTCCATCGCGCTGGAGAAGCACTTCATGCGGCTTGGGGGAAGACTTCGAACCACTGACGAGTCGTTGACTTCGACACAGGGTTCGAACGGCACCTTCTTTTATTCCTACCTTCTGGATCCCTGCACCGACCCGAACGTGACGACGAAGCCGAGCGCGTGCAACGGTGTGACGACGACGTGCACCATGGCAAGCATCTCGTCGTACCAATGCGGCACTCCCGGCCAGTATGCGATCACCAAGATCAACCAGCCCACGGTTCACGCCCGCCTGACCGACGTCGGGCTTTATGCGGAGGACGACTGGAAGCCAAAGCAGAACCTGACAATCAGCTTCGGCCTTCGTTATGAGGCGCAGAATGTGATTAACAGCGCGCACGACGTGGCTCCGCGTGTGTCGTTTGCCTGGGGGATTCCACGAGGAAAGGGCAAATCTCCGACGACGGTTCTTCGTGGCGGATATGGAATCTTCTATGACCGGTTCACACTGGATAACTACGTGAACACGTTGCAGCTGAATGGAACGGCCCAGGTGAAGTCGACGTTCATCAATCCTGGAAGCTCCTGTGGACCTCTTACGCCGGAAGGCTGCGGTTCCACCACTCCGAGCCGGGCGACGATTTACGGCATGGGGAATGGCCTTCGTAGTTCGTACACGCTGCAGGCCGCCATAGGGCTTGACCAGCAGCTTGGCCGCATTGGGACCATCTCGGTCAACTATCTGAATGCGCGCGGCGTGCACGAATATCTGAGCCGCAACTTTTACGACATCAACACTCCGGGGACGCCATACAACTATCAATTCCAATCAGGCGGTGTCTATCGTCAGAATCAGCTGATGGTGAATGGAAATGCGCGGACCCACGGAATCAACCTCTTCGGGTTTTACGCTCTGAGCTTTGCGGATGCGAATACTTCGGGAGCGACTTTTTTTCCGACCAGTAATACCGATACGCGCGTAGACTACGGCCGCGCCACGTTCGCACGCCGTCAGTTCGGCGTCGTTGGTGGAAGCATGCAGTTCCGCTATGGCATTACAGCCAGCCCATTCATCATTGCGCAGGCGGGAACGCCATACAACGTCACCAGCGGTCTCGATCCGTTTGGGTCGTCGATCTACAACGCCAGGCCGTACTTCGTGAACGGCGATCGTGGCAGTTGCTCGAACGCGGCGGACTTCAGCGCTACGCAGACTGGAAGCCTTGCGCCAGTGCCGATCAACTACTGCACTGGGCCGGCAAATGCAACGTTCAATCTCCGTCTGGCAAAGGTGTTCGGCTTTGGCCCGAGAACCGGGCCGGCAGCCGCATCTGGAGGCTCGGGCGATGGCCAGCGCGGTGGCAATCGTGGCGGTGGTGGGAATCGTGGTGGCGGTGGCGGTAATCGCGGCGGCGGCGGTATAGGCGGCGGGCCCATGGGGATGGGAGGCGCCAACTCGGGACATCGCTACTCGTTCACGATCGGCGCGCAGGCTCTCAATCTCTTCAACATGGTGCCCTATGGCACGCCGACCAGCACCTTGAGCTCGCCTCGTTTTGGGCAGTTCACGACACTCTCAACGGGACCGTTCAGCTCGCAGACCGCGGTGCGGCGCATCATGCTTCAGGCGTCGTTCAACTTCTAAGTCGATGAGAAAGTAAGACCGGTTGAGATCCATAAAGAAGCGCCTCTTCATGAGGCGCTTCTTTTATGCAATAGACATGCTGCTACCTGGAGGTCTTTTCCGGCTTGGTGAGTGGAGCCGTAATGTCGTCGAGGTAAGCTGGTGCTCCATCAATGCGTTGTAGCTCTGGATACCGTTCGCCTTCGTGGTAATTGAGATCGACTGTGGATACGAAGGTATCGGCCTGAAGGATGAGATGGATGGGGTTTGTCTTTCCCTTGGCCTCCTGAATGGCAGTCTTCAGGGCATCGGCGGAGAAGATGTCGTCATTCACCGCAAGGATCTTCTGGCCGGGGGCGAGATTTGCCTTGTCGGCAGGTCCTCCCCAGCGAACGTCGGTGATGACCCCCTCGCCCGACAGGCGCAACCCAAGCGAGTACCAGACGTTGATCCCACCTGCGCGCCGGCTTCCCGCGGAAGCGATCGTTCGTTCGGAGGCGCTGGGTTTGTCGGTGAAGATGAGTTTGTAACCCCCGCGCTCGATGCCATCCAGATCCGCGTGTGGATTGACGTTGTCGATGCGCTCGTGAATAAACGTCGCCCAGTCATATTTGACGACCTGGTTGAGATCGGCGACGAGCTCGTCGCGGTTATAGGGGACGATGAGCGGGCCGGTGTTGCCTCCCTTGGCAAGAAAGGTATGGAGAAAGTCAGTCAGGGATTTCTTGTTATTCGTCTGTTTGCGAATGAGAGTATCGGTATCCAGCCAGAAGAGCTCGCCCTCCTGATAGTAGTCCTGCCCGCGGCGCCAGTTCGACCAGGCAGGATTGCCTCCGCGAAGAATGCTGGCGGCGGTCGCTGTGTCCTCGGTTGAGCGCCACTGCCGGCCCGGCTTGTAGTCCAGGTTGGCCGCCGACATCGCCAGTAGATCGCGATACTGGGCCTGTGTCTTCAGCCCCGAGCGTGCGGCCAGGACATTTCCCAGATACTGCGTCATTCCCTCATAAACCCACAACAGCGAACCCTGCTGCATCTTGGCGAAGTCGTCCTGGTAGAGGTTGAAGGGACGGCGGTATTTGCCGTTCCACGAGTGCGTGAACTCGTGCGACAGCAGATCGGCTTCGGCCAGCTGGTGGGCGTCGTCGGAGAAGCCCTTTTCCCCTACCCCATTGTCGGAGGACTGACCATGCTCCAGGCCTTCACCGCCGGCCACGTCGGAGAGCGTGAGTAGAAAGTGGTAGATGTGATAGTGGCGAGAGTTGTATGCGGCGCCGGTCTCGCGGACGAGATTATTCAACTCCGTCAGAAGCGCGGGGCGAAGGTTCGAGTCTTCAGGACCATCGGAGACGACGTCGATGTAGTGCTTCGGGGTGATCTCGGGCGCGAGAGCGAACTCATGGAAGTATTGTCCGGCGATGACCGGGGAGTCCTCCAGCTGCTCAACCGTGGTGGCGGCATAGTGGGTTGTGCCGCCTGCGGGGTGCTGAGGATCGTATCCGTCCGTCGGAGTCAGCGCCGTACCGATTCCCCAGCCCTTGGGAACCGTAACCGAGGGCTGAATAGCGATCTCCGCCACCGGCGTATTCGCCGGATAGAGAAGAAGCTTTTCCCATTCGAGCACGGCGAGCTTCTGACTGACGCGAGAGGTGACGATGCAGTCCAGGTGAGCGTGCAAAGTTGTAACACCCTGCGGAACCGTTACGTGGAACTGATAGAGGTCCTGGTCGTCGCGCCGCCAGGTCAGGGGCTTGCCGTTGGCCGTGAAGACCACTCCGGTAATGTCGCTGACCGGGCCCGTGGGGCGGTGGTTGCCGGGAATCCACTCCGGCGTTGTGAGTGAGACGGTGCCGGCGCTTACGGGAATGTCGATCTCAGCGTGATAGACCTTCCTAGGCGCATCGGAGAGATCTGCGGTGATCTGGATCGAGGTCTTCTGGGCGAAGGCGGCTGTGGTGGTGAGCAGGATCAGTGGAAGAACAATGGGCCGAATGGACATGGGTGAGCGTGTATTCCCTTCAAGACACGGTAGTGTATGGATGGTCAAAGGACGGGCGAGTCCAGACCGTGGACGCAATGGAAATCTTAATTTGTAAGCGCGGACTCGACGGCAGCGACGATCCTGGGGTCATCCGGCGTAATCTCGGGGGAGAATCGCGCAATGGTATTTCCTTTTCGATCAACAAGAAACTTTTCGAAGTTCCACAAGATGCCGGGCTCAGGATTGGTGGTCGCTCCATTATGCTTCTCGCGGAGAAAGCCATTGAGCCGCTCCCGAAAACCGGTTCGGGTATCTCCAATGGCCTCCGGCTGCTCGTTAATCAGCGTTTGATAAAGAGGGTGCGTCGCCGCGCCGGTAACCGGGATCTTAGCGAACATGGGGAAGTCGACGGAGTAATTCGTCCGGCAGAAAGCGGCGATCTCATTCTCGGTGCCGGGTTCCTGGGCTCCGAAGTCGTTGGCTGGAAAGCCACAGACGACCAGACCGGCGTCTTTGAACTGCGAGTAGAGCTTCTCGAGCGCCTCGTACTGAGGGGTCAGGCCGCACTGGGAGGCCACGTTTACGACGAGCAGAACGTTACCGCGGAAGTCGGAGAGCGAGGTCGTCTCGCCGGTAATACGCTGAACGGGGATATCGTAGAGGTTTGCCATGGTGGGTCCAGTGTATCTCCGAGTCACAAAAGATTGATCGCCGGATTGACAAAGCAAGTTAGTATCGAATACGGCCATGTCATTTACAGATGTTCTCTTCGGTCGTCCTCTTGCGTCCAGTGATGAACGAGCCGAGCATATCGGCGTTGCGGCGGGAATCCCTATATTTGGGCTCGACGCCCTAACCAGCGCGGCGTACGGCCCCGAAGCCGCTATGACGCTCCTGATTCCTATGGGAATCATGGGGCTCGATCACATTGTTCCGGTCATCACTGCGATCCTGATCCTGCTGGTCATCGTCTTCTTCAGCTATCGCCAGACCATCGAGGCTTATCCAGGAGGAGGCGGATCGTATACGGTCGCGACGGAAAATTTGGGTGCAGGCGCGGGCCTGCTGGCCGCCGCCGCTCTGATGATCGACTACATCCTGACCGCGGCTGTGGGCATCTCGGCCGGCGTAACCGCGCTTACATCCGCTGTTCCAGAACTGCATCGTCATATGCTTCTTATCTGCCTGGTGATTCTGGTCATTCTGGCAATTGTGAATCTGCGAGGCGTGAAAGACACGGGAGCGGCGTTCATCATCCCCACCTTCCTGTTTGTCGGCTCACTGCTGGCCGTGATACTTGCGGGAGTGTTTCACTTTTACCAGAGTGGCGGTCATCCGGTGCCTGTTGTGGCGCCTCCTCCTCCTGCTCCGACAATCGTGAAGTATCTGAGCCTGTGGCTGCTGATGAAGACCTTCGCCAGCGGATGCGCCGCGATGACCGGCGTCGAAGCCGTATCGAACGGGGTCATGGCCTTTGAAGAGCCACGCGCAAAAAAAGCGCAGCGGACGCTGTCGATCATCGTCGTGACGCTGATCGTTCTTCTGTTTGGCATCACCTGGCTGTCCAAGGCCTATGGCATCACTGCGATGGAGCCGGAGGCCCATAACTACCAGAACGTTATCAGTATCCTGACGATGGCCGTCTTCGGCCGGGGCTGGTTCTACTTCGTGACCATGGGAAGCGTGTTGTTGGCGCTGTCTCTGAGCGCGAATACCGCCTTTGCGGACTTTCCCCGGCTTGCCCGTGCGATCTCCATGCATGACTATCTGCCCCATGTATTCACTCTGCGCGGCAGGCGGCTGCTCTACTCGCATGGCGTTTATGCCTTGACCGGCTTCACTGCCGTCATCCTGATCCTGTTCGGCGGTGTGACCGATCGCCTGATCCCTCTCTACGCCATCGGGGCGTTCCTGGCCTTCACGCTCTCCCAGGCTGGAATGGTGGTGCACTGGCTCAAGATGGAGAAGCACCCCGGGCGGATATGGCACATGTTCGTCAACGCCTTCGGAGCAACCGCTACCGGCATTACCCTCGTTGTGGTTCTGATCGCCAAGTTCGCGGCCGGCGCATGGGTGACGGCTCTCCTGGTCCCCGTCCTGATCGCCATCATGCTTATGGTCAAGCGGCACTACACCAGGGTCAAGCGGGAGATGAAGGACATGACTCCCCTGAATCTGACCAATCTGCAGGAGCCGCTGGTAGTCATTCCTATGGCGCGCTGGGATCGCATCGCCGAGAAGGCTTTGCGTTTTGGAATGCTGATGTCGAAGGAGCTGAAGGTAGTACACGTCCACTCGGACGACGAGCCCATGGGGCTCGAAGAGGAGTGGGGAGAAAAAGTGCTCGCTCCCATCCAGAAAGAGGGGTTGAAGGTCCCGGAACTCGTAACCATTCCCTCGGATTACCGTTTCATCATCAATCCACTGATGGATTACATCCTCGAGCTCGAACACGCCAACCCGGGGCGGAAGATTGCCGTTCTTCTTCCGGAGCTGGTCGTGCGCCACTGGTGGGAGAACGCTTTGCACAACCAGCGTGTGCAATTGTTGAAGCTGCTGCTGCTCATGAAGGGGAACCAGAGGATCGTCGTGGTGAATATTCCCTGGTAT
>DATHJA010000008.1:0-5436 GCA_035316475.1 Edaphobacter sp.
CACCCTCGCCGATGACGGAACCCCTCTCTACCGCTACCGCCTCTTCAGCGCCCTGCGCGGCTCCGTGTGGGTCATCCTCGTCGGAATCATGTTCTTCCTCGCGAACTTCAACATCCTCTCCTGGGGAAGAAGCTGGCCTCTGTTCATCATCGTCGCCGGCATCATGATCCTTGCCGAGAAGACCTTCTACAACCCGGCTGCGGCACCACCGGCTTATCCTGTTGCGCCGGTTCCTCCCAGCGCTCCGCCGGCATCCGCCTCCGTCGTCCCTCCGTACACAGGAGAGGCCTCTAACAATCAATCCAACCAGGAAGGGCGCTGAGCTAACATGTCAAACCAGACTCCGCCCTATCCTCCACCACCGGGCCAGTATCCTCCTCCACAGGGAGACTGGCGCTATCAGCGCCGCTACCTGCGCGAGCAGGCGCGGATGCAGCGCGACTATCTCCGCTCCCAGCAGGCCGCTTATCGCGCTCAGCTCCGCAGCACCCGCCGCACCTCTGTCGTCGGCCCATTGCTCATCATCGCCACCGGCGTGGTCTTCTTCCTCATCCAGACCGGCCACATCTCCTCCCGTCTGTTCTGGGACTGGTATGGTCGCTGGTGGCCCCTGTTGCTCATCGGCGTCGGCGTCATCATGCTGCTCGAGTGGGGCTGGGACCAGTACTTCCACTCCGGCGAGCCCCAGTTCCGCCGACGTTCGCTTGGCGGAGGAGTCTTTACCCTTCTGCTGCTCATCGGTCTCGTGGGAATGGTCTTCAGCGGTTTTCACGGCGGAGCCTTCAGCCGCACCTTCAACCTGAATCCCGACAACATGGACGAGTTCTGGGGCGATAAGCATGAGAGCGATCAAACGCTCACCCAGGCCCTTGCCTCCGGAGCTTCCGTCACCGTGAACAACCCGCGCGGCGACATCGTGATCGCGGGAACCAGTGACGACCAGCAGATCCATATCCAGGTCCACAAGCAGGTCTTCACTCGCTCCGACTCCGAAGCCGACTCGCGCGCGCAACAGCTCTCGCCCAAGGTCGACACCGACGGCTCCATGCTGCGCGTCGACGTTCCCTCGGTCGAAGGAACTCGCGCCGATCTCAGCATCACCCTGCCGGCGACGTCTCCCATCACCATCACGTCGAACCGCGGCGACGTCCACGTCGCCTCCATTAAGGCCCCTGTCAACATCACCGCCAATCACGGCGACGTCTCGCTGACCGCCATCTCAGGCCCCATCAACACCCGCATCAACAACGGCGACTCTTCTTTCTCGGTTCACAGCGCCACCGGCCCGGTCACCGTAGAGGGCCGCGCCCGCGACCTCACCTTCTCCGACATCTCCGGTCCTGCCACCATGAGCGGCGAATTTTTCGGCACCACGCACTTGGAGCGCATCACCGGCAACGTGCGCTTCCACACTAGCCGCACCGAGCTTCGCTTCGCCCGCCTAGATGGCGAGACCGAGATCAGCTCGTCGGATATCTCCACCGACCGCGCCGCCGGTCCTTTCACCCTGGCCACAGGAAACAAGAACGTCTCGCTCGAGCGCATCTCCGGCGATGTCTCCATCACCAACCGCAATGGCTCCGTCGACCTCACCGGCGCCCCCCCGCTGGGCAACATCACGGTTGAGAACCGCAACGGCTCCGTCGACCTTACGATGCCGGAGAAGGCAAACTTCTCCGTGCAGGCTGAAACTAACAACGGTGATCTGGAGAACGACTTCTCACTTCCCGAGCAGTCCAAGGACGACAGCAACCACAAGAGCTATAACGGCATCGTCGGCAAAGGAGGACCGCTGGTGCGCGTCTCCACCAGTATGGGAGACATCTCACTCAAGAAGGCCTCCGTGGCTCCTATGCCCCCGGCTCCTCCAGCCCCGCCTGCCCCCATCTCCATCCGCAGCGATGACGGCTCCTCAGTGATCGTCGGCAAGAACGGCGTCAACATCAAGAGCAGCGACGGCTCTTCCATCATCTCGGACAAGAACGGACTTCACATCAATGTCAACACCGACGGCTCCAGCGTCTACGTCAACAAGGGAACACGACTGAAGACAGGCGCCGATGGTTCGAAGATCTATCAGGGCGCAGATGGCACCCGTTACTCCGTTGGCGCAGACGGCTCCAAGACCTATCGCGGGAAGGATGGCACCAAAATTACCATTGGAGCCGATGGCTCCCGCAGTGGATTCAGTCCTGGAGGCCATGCGCTCTCCAGCTCCGAGATCGACAGCCGCCTGCGCGAGGCCGAACGGGACGCAGAAAAAGCAGCAGCAGAGCGCGACACCACAGTCCGCGAAAAATAGTACGACGCCAAGAGGGCCCAGGCCGGGAGTGCCACTCCTGAGCGCATTACTTCTTCTTGATAGCCTCCTCCCCATGCGTAGCGCATTCATCCCGCAGGACCTCAAGCGTCGCATCCTCAAAGATGGCTTGCGCAAAGATGAACTGCGCGACGACGCCTTTCGCCGCATCATCCGCTCCGTGCCCAAGGGAAAGGTCTCGACCTACGGCAAGGTCGCCGCTGCCGCAGGCTATCCTCTCTACCACCGCGCGGTCGCCCGCCTCCTCCGTACCGAGCCCCTCCACGGACTCCCCTGGCAGCGCATCGTCGGCGCTGGCGGCGAGATCAAGCTCCGCGGCGAGGCCGCAGCCGAACAACGCCTCCGCCTCACCATGGAAGGCGTCCGGTTCCGCGGAAAGCGCGTCAACATGGACCTCTGCGAATACGCACTGCGAAGCTGGGAGACGCTGAAGTAATCTGACTCCGCGCCAGATCGCTTCCATGCGCTGAGCAAATGCTGTCGGCTGCCCCACACTCTTCATGACCGCAACATTCCGTGACGAACAGACAGATAATCGCTTCTCTCTGGCGATATCCTGAGCGGAGGAGCCGTACCCTCAAGAAACAACCCCGGCTCCCCTCAAAGGAGAATGGAATGGCAGATACCACCACTCTCGCTCCGGCAACGGAGCTTGCAGCAACCAACAAAGCAGCCTTCCCCAACGAGAGCAACGAGTATCGCAAGGCGCGCAATGCCCTCCTCGCCGAAGAGATCGAGCTTCGCCGCCACATCGAACACGTCTCCGCCCTCCGTCGTGCGCTTCCACTCGGCGGAAGGATTCCGGAAGACTATGTCCTCGAAGGTGAAAAGGGGACAGTCCGCTTCTCCGATCTCTTCGGTGACAAGCAGACTCTCGTCGTCTACAGCATGATGTTCGGCCCCGAGCGCCAGCGTGCTTGTCCCATGTGCACCGCTATGCTCACCTCCTGGGACGGCACGACGAGAAACCTCCGCGAGCGCGTCGCCATCGCCGTCACCGCCCGCTCTCCCATCGATCGTCTGCTCGACTTCAGGAAAGCGCGAGACTGGAGAAATCTGCAGCTCTACTCCGACCTAACAGGCAACTACACCCATACCTATGTGAACGCCGAGGATGGTGATGTTCCCGCACTGAACATCTTCACCCGCCGCGACGGCACCATCTATCACTTCTGGGCCGGCGAGATGAGCGGCGAGATGGCTGATCCCGGTCAGGACCCGCGCGGGGCCCCTGATCCAGATCCCCTCTGGAGCATCCTCGACCTGACTCCAGAAGGCCGTGGATCCGATTGGTATCCAAAACTCGAATACGCATCTGGTATCAAGTAATCATCACCAGTGATTTACAACACAAAGAGCAGAAAAGCCCCATCCGAAGATGGGGCTTTTCAATACTATGCCCGGCGATCACCTCATCTCCTGCACATTCCTGCACCCGAACGGAATAAACTCCCCAGCCCTCAGTTATCCATAGCGGGGGATCACTGCCACTGCATCTGTAGTCCGGCCCACGCTGGCATTCTCTCCGAATCCAAAAACAGCGAGGTACGTTATGGCAAAGCAATTGTTCACGTTCGCACTTCTATACGTCGGCTTCTGTGGTTCAGCCACCGGTTTCGCTAACGCCACCGCAATCAATGAAGATCCGTCAGCGTCCACGTCTACGGAGCCGGTCAATCCAGCCATCGAATGGAACAGAACTCTTTTGCAGATCGTGCGAACTCCCGGCGCCCAGCCAGCCACAATCCATTCCACGCGCAGCTTCGCCATACTTCACATTGCCATCTTCGATGCAGTCAATAACATCGACAGAGATTTCAAGCCTTATGCGGTCCGCCTCCCACATGTCTCGCGAAGGGCTTCGATTCAGGCGGCGGCAGGTCAGGCAGCTCACGATGTCCTGGTTGCTCTCTACCCTTCTTTTACAACGACGCTTGACTCCCAGCTTCAACAGGACCTCGATCAGATTCCATACGGACAGGATAAGAACGATGGCATTGAAGTCGGCAAGGCTGTTTCATCCGCTACTCTTGCATCGCGGAGCAACGATGGATCGGCCTTGACTCTTCCTCCTTTCGTGCCAAAGACCCAGCCCGGAGACTACCAACTGACGCCTCCCAACTTCGCACCGGCAGATTTCATTCAGTGGTCTCAGGTCACTCCGTTCGCCCTGGCGCGCGCCAACGAGTTTCGCCTCGGGCCGCCGCCTCACTTGACCAGCAACGAGTACACCCGATCTTTCGACGAGGTCAAAGACCTGGGGGTCGCCGGCAGCACAACCCGAACCCCCGATCAGACACAGATCGGACAGTTCTGGAACGGAAATATTCAAGACTTCTGGAATGAGATCGCGCAGACCGCAGCTGTACAACAACACCTTGACTTGATACGAACCGCTCATCTGTTCGCCCTGTTGAATATCAGCCTGGCTGATACCGCCATCGCCTTCTTCGAGACAAAGTACACTTATGAGTTTTGGAGGCCTATAACCGCAGTTCAAATGGCAGGTGTCGACGGCAACCCTGATACGGAGCCAAACCCAACATGGCTTCCACTCTCGACCAGGACTGCCCCTGATCCCTCTTACCCGGGAGCTCATAGTGCGATCAGTGCTGCTGCAGCCGAGGTATTGCGGTTATACCTCCATCGCCGGATTGCCTTTGATGTCTCTTCCGAATCATTGCCGGGAGTAACGCGCCATTTCACCAGCTTTACAGAGGCAGCGGAGGAAGCTGGACTGAGCAGGATCTATGCTGGGCAGCACTTCCGCTTCGACCACATCGCCGGCAAACACTTAGGGCGTCAAGTGGCGCTAACGATCGCGTCGACAACCTTGCTCCCGAGACTCAATCCTGAATTTGACTAGATGTACGCCTCCAAGAATGCAAAGCCTGCTATCGAACGCCCTGCAAGATTTTTGTCTAAGGTTTCCAAAAACAGAAAAGGCCCCATCTTCGGATGGGGCCTTCCTTTAGAATTATGCCGGCGATCACCTAATCTCCCACACACTTACGCGTGCAGTACCATCGGCCCAACGAGGCTTAACTTCCGTGTTCGGGATGGGAACGGGTGTGACCCTCGCGGTAAACTCACCGGCAAACTTGAGAATTTCGCTC
>DATHJA010000009.1:0-2554 GCA_035316475.1 Edaphobacter sp.
TTTGGAGAGGGAGCGACCTTCCCGGCGGGGCTGAAGACGGTCACCGAGACGCTTCCGGAGGAGAAACGATCGTTCGGGCTCGGGATCGCTTACAGCGGAAGCTCGCTTGGGGCTGCGCTGACTCCTCTGCTGATTACACCGGTTGCTCTGCGGTGGGGATGGCGCGCCGCTTTCGGTGTGACCGCGGTGCTTGGCCTGATGTGGATTGCTCTCTGGGTGGTCCTTCGTGTCTCCGGCTGGTATGGAGCGTCGCCGCCGCGGGCCACTGTGATGGAATCGCAAATAAAGACAGGCGAATCGCGATGGAGCCGCAATCTGTTTGCCGCTGCAGCCGCCTATGGGCTTGGAGCTGCTCCTCTGGCCTTCGGTCTGTATGCCGCTCCGCTGTACCTTACACGCGTGATGCATCTGAGCCAGGCCACGCTCGGTCACCTGCTCTGGCTTCCACCTGCCGGGTGGGAGGCGGGTTATCTTGTCTTCGGAAAGCTGTCGGACATCCGGCGCCGCAACGATACGGGGCGTAGCCGATCACGTCGTCCGGGCCCGATCTTCCTGCTGCTCTCGGCCGCGGGGTTTCTCATCATGCTCGCGCCCATGGCTGCACGAAGCTCTTCGCCGGTAGCGGCAACGATGCTTCTGTTCTTCCTGCAGATGTTTATTGCCGGAGGTTTTGTAGTGTTCGCACTTGCGGATGGAATGGCTGTGTTGCCGAAGGAGCATTCGGCGTTTCTGGCCGGATTCAGCATCTCGGCATGGGCACTTGCGACGGGACTTCTGATGCCTCTGCTGGGACGGCTCTTCGATCAGCAGCGCTATGGGCTGACGTTCTGGCTGGTCGCCTGCCTGCCTCCTGTGGGCACACTTCTGTGGTGGATCCTCTCTGTTGCCGGACCGCGTGCGGCTTCTGAGAGATCAAGAAATGACACCTAGCGAGGTGGAGCTGATCCGTTCTGTGGCGCAAGTTGTTTTTCGTAGCAAAGGAAACGCTGTCCTGGCCGGCCTTGGAGCGAGATCTCGCCTGCGGACCTGTAACCAAGGCTCGGAAACAGGCGCTGCGTAGCCATATTCTCTGTGTTGGTGTCGGTACGGATGGCGGAGATTCCCAGGGAGTTCGCGACCTCTTCTGCTTTGAGCATAAGTGCGCGGGCAATGCCGGCTCCCCGGAAGGCGGGATCAACCGCGAGCCGGTGAATTACCAATGCCGGTTGCGCAACGTCCCAGTCTGCGTGGATGTAATCGGGCTCGGGATCGGTCGTCAGGGCCACTACACCGGCAACGTTTCCCACGATCTCCGCGACCCATAACCGGCTGCGCTCGATATCGCTAAGGAAGACAGATTCGTTCGGATAGCTGTCGTCCCACTGCAGGTTCCCTTGCGCGCGCATCAGGGGAACGACGCGTCGCACCATCGTCATCAGCGACGAAAGATCGTCTGTCTTCGCCAACCTCGTCCGCATGGTTCCAGACTATCAAGACCCATGCCGAGATACGAGAAGCAGTTACATGATGCGGAAGCGCTCCCGCATCAGGCGCTGAAACCTGGGCTTCCATATCAAATCGTAGGCAAGCTCCTTGCCGGGAAACATCGCCAGTGCCGCCTTTCTGGAATCGGCGATCATCTGGGAGGCCTCGTCGATGGACAGGCTTCCATCCTGCGCAATCGTCTGCATCACCATGTTCATCATCATCTGCAAGCGTCGAAGCCGCTTACGTTCTTCGGCCTGCTCTTCTGGAGCTGATGCGATGATCTCTCTTTCCTCTTGCTTCAGGTCCTGCTTTTCCATGAGCCGTTGCCTCCGCTGTTCTCACGGTACTCCTAAATGGAGCCGGTCTGCAGAGAGAAATGTGCGATCCAGCGTGCGTGGAGTCATGGAAGGCACCGGGGCAAGATGGAAGGGAAGCCAGCGTCAGGGAGTGGCGTCTCCTGCACCCAGCAGCTCATGAACTCCGCCGTCCCGATCCATGAGGAAGGTCATCAGGCCGAATTCGTCGGTTCGGTAGAGGTGTGTGCCGCCTTCGGCGATTCGCGCGATCACCTCGGGCCGCGGATGCCCGAAGGTGTTTCCCTTACCGACCGAGACGATGGCATCTTTGGGCGCGAGCGCAGCCAGAAAGTCTGGCGTCGTCGAGGTGCGGCTGCCATGATGGCCAATCTTCAACAGTGTGACCGGGGCGAGACCGTGTGTGAGCATCGCCTGTTCGCTGGGTGCTTCCGCGTCTCCCTCGAGGAGCACCGAGGATTTGCCATACTGCAGGCGCAGGACCAGGGAATCGTTGTTCACCGGCTCTCCGGTGTTGTTGTAACTGGGCTCAGGCGCAAGCACGCTCATCTGCGTGCCACTCCAAGCCACGTTGTCTCCTGCGTGGAGATGCCGCACATGAACTCCAAGTTCCGCGGCTTCGCGTTGCAACGCGCGGTATGCCTCCGAATCGGGATCAACCGCAACCCACAGCTCGCGTGGCCGGAAGTTCCGTAGCACCGCTGGCATTCCTCCCATGTGGTCGCTGTGCGCGTGGCTCAGCACCACAACGTCAAGTCGGCGGATTCGCCGCG
>DATHJA010000010.1:0-2680 GCA_035316475.1 Edaphobacter sp.
TTGAGGAACCCATGCGGGCTGACATCGAGCGGAAGCTTTCCGCCTGCCTGCACGGCATCCGTATGGAACAGAGCCCCCCCGGCGTGAGCGATTCCTGCCAGCGCATCAATGGGCTGGATGACGCCGGTCTCATTGTTGGCGTACATGATGCTCACCAGACGAGTATTCGGCTTCAGGGCCGCCAGCAAAGCCGTGGGTTCCACGATCCCCTGCGGGGTGACGGAAAGAAAGGTGACCTCGACCCCGCGCGATTCAAGCGACTGGGCGGCATGCAGCACAGCATGGTGCTCTATCGTGCTGGTGATGAGATGATCGCCCGGCGAGAGCACTCCGAAGAGAGCCAGGTTATCGCTCTCCGTGCCGCCCGAGGTAAAGACAACTTCGGCAGGCCGACAGTGCAGCAGGCCGGCAATAGCCTCGCGGGCTCTGTCAACGGCGCTGCGGGCCTGCTGGCCCTGCTGATGGATCGAGCTGGCATTTCCGTAATGCTCTAGGTAAAAGGGACGCATCGCCTCGAAGACCTCTGGGAGCAGAGGCGTGGTCGCGTTCGCGTCCATGTAAATTCGCTGCATTCTTCTATTTTACTTCGCTTCGCAGAAATCATGAGGTTTCCGGGACGAACAGCGCACGGAGGTGTCCTCGATTCTGATAGCCTGAGCGCGGTTTCTGCGGTGAAGCTGACCGCGCATCTACAGAAGACGGAGAACAATGATGATCAAGCAGATGGTTATGACGCTGGCCCTGGCGGCCTGTTGTGTGACGGGAATGCAGGCCCAGGCGCCGGCCACTCCAAAGGCAGCAACGACGATGGTGGATCCAGCGAAGAGCTTCGATGCGACGCTGTCTCTCTTCGAAAAGCAGTTTATGGGTGTAGCCAAGGTGATGCCGGCCGAAAAGTATAACTTTGCGCCAAGCGCGGCGATCTTTGTGGAGTCGCAGAAGACGGATTATCTTTCGCCGAACGATAAAGGGGTCAGCACGTTTGCGGGGATGGTCAAGCATGTGGCGCAGGCCAACTATTTCTTTGCCGGCATGGTCAGCGGGATGAAGCCCGATGTGGATGTTAAGGCGATCGGTGACCTGAAGGATAAAGACCAGATTGTGGCAGCGGTCCAAGGTTCCTTCGACTTCGCTCACAAGGCGATGGCCACACTGACGACGCAGAATGCATTTGAGAGCGTATCTTCCAAGGCATTTGGTCCCGAAGCAACACGGGCGAGCGTGGCCGGTTTCCTGGTGGCGCACGGATTTGACCACTTCGGTCATCTCTCAGAGTATCTGCGGATGAACGGATTGATTCCTCCGTCGAGTCAGAAATAGTCGCGATTAAATTGGAATGGGCCGGATATTCCGGCCCATTCTTGCTGTGGATGACTTGAGACAGATCTATCGGTCTTTGATGGGAAGATAGCGTGTCGGGTAGGCCGGCCCAACGTACTCGGCACGCGGCCGAATCAAGCGATTGTCGTCGTGCTGCTCGATGACATGCGCGGCCCAGCCGGCGATACGGCTCAGGGCAAAGATCGGCGTGAACAGATCGATATCTATCCCCAGCAGCGTATACGTTGACGCCGAATAGAAGTCGACATTGGCGTTCAGTTTCTTCTCCTGCTTCACAAACTGCTCGATCTTGCGCGACATCTCAAACCACTGCGTATTGCCGGACGACTTGCTGAGCTCCTCCGACATGCGGCGCAGATGCGTGGCCCGGGGATCCTCCGTGTGGTAGACCCGATGGCCAAATCCGGAGATCTTCTTCTTTTCGGCAAACATCTGGCGGACATACTCGACCGGATCGGCCCCCGCCTTGTCGATGGCATAGAGCAGCCGCATCGTCGCCTCATTCGCTCCGCCGTGCAGCGGTCCCTTCAGAGCGCCGATGGCCCCGGTAATGGCCGAGTGGATATCCGCCAGGGTCGCCGCAATCACGCGCGCCGCAAAGGTGCTGGCGTTCAGCTCATGGTCCGCATGCAGGATCAGCGCGATGTCGAATGTCCTGGTGGCGGTCTCCGAGGGCTTCTCCCCGTTCAGCATCCAGAGAAAATTGGCGGCGTGCGAGAGCGCCGGGTCCGCCTCGACGGGGCTCTTTCCTTTCCGGATCCGGTCGAAGAGAGCGACGATCATCGCGATCTGCGAAGTCAACCGATAGGACTTGCGGACATTCGCGTCGTGGGAGTTATCCGCTTCATCGACGTCGTAGATGCTGAGCAGCGAGACTGCGGTGCGCAGAACCTGCATCGGGGTTGCCGTGGCGGGAACGCTGCGCAGCAGGTCGAGAATCTTGGGATCCACCTTGCGCGCTTCGCTCAGCTTCTTCGTAAACTCGGCGAGCTCGCTCGCGTTGGGAAGTCTCCCGAACCACAGCAGGTAGGTCGTCTCTTCAAAGGTTGATCGCTGAGCGAGCTCATGAATATCAATGCCGCGGTACGAGAGCACCCCGGCGTCCCCGTCGATCCAGCAGATGGACGAGTTGGTGGCTACAATGCCTTCCAGGCCCTTGGGTGCAGCGACAGTCGACATAATGAGATTCTCCCCACAAAACTTAAATTACATCTGGTTATAGCGCAGCGGAGAAACGATTGTCACGGAAGGTGGGCGAATATCGTAGTGGCTGTGCGATTCTGAACTAGCCTTCGCGCAAAGGAGAAAACGCGCTCAGGTCAACCTCCGGCCGTTCGCC
>DATHJA010000011.1:0-10448 GCA_035316475.1 Edaphobacter sp.
ACCGCCACCAAGACCGGAATCCTTCTTGCCGCCATCGTGCGCCGCCAGCGCACCGTTGTCTACCAGCCCGTGGACGTCTCTGAGACCGCGCTTGCCGAGGCCACCGAAAACATCCGCTCTAACATCCCCGGCGTGACCGTACGATGTCAGGTCGCCGACTATACCACCCAGGCGCTCCCACTCAACCGCCTTCCCAACACCCGAACCCTCGCCCTCTACATCGGATCCAGCATTGGCAACTTCTCTCCTGACGACGCTTGTAGCGTGCTTCGCAATCTTCGAGCGCAGCTTCTTCCCGGCGACAGGCTCCTTCTCGGGACGGATCTCGTCCCCGGAGAATCGAAGACCGTCGCCCATCTCCTCGGGGCGTACAACGATGCATCAGGAACAACCGCGGCATTCAATCGTAACGTCCTCGTACGCCTGAACCGCGAGCTCGGCGCCAACTTCCATCCTGAGAACTTCGAGCACAAGGCGCGCTGGAACGCCTCCGAATCCCGCATCGAGATGCACCTGATCTCCCCCATCGCCCAGCAGGTCCACATTCCGGCCAACTCCGCCGGCTCCGCCCTCACGCTGAAGTTTGCGCCCGGCGAGACTATCCATACCGAGAACAGTCACAAGTTCACTCCGGGCCGCATTCGCAGTCTGCTCCATGCATCTGGCTTCACGCTCACTCATACGTGGACAGATCCTGAGCGCTTCTTCGCGGTCAACCTGGCGACGGCAATCTGAAGAGCATCAATAGTAGTTTGCTCTAGCAGCAAAATAGCGAAGAGCGCTTTGCGTCAGGGCCTGAGATATCTCAGGCCCTTCGCCACTCTCCACTCTTGCCGCCACTCTTACTCACCAGCTCCACCTCGCGAATCCGGATTCCCTTATCGAGCGCCTTGGTCATGTCATAGACCGTGAGTGCTGCGATAGAGGCGGCCGTCATGGCCTCCATCTCCACTCCCGTGCCCGCCACCGTCGCCGCCGTCGCCTCGATCGCTACCCCACCTTCAACAATCCTTGCCGCAACATCGACAAAGCTTAGAGCCAGCGGATGACACATCGGGATCAGCGCAGCTGTCTGTTTCGCTGCCTGAATCCCGGCGAACCTCGCCACCTCCAGCGGATTGCCCTTCGGATTCTCTGGCAGAGCGGCAAGAGCTTCTGGAGATAGCTCCACAAACGCCCGCGCCCTTGCCTCACGCCGCGTCGTGGACTTCTCGCTTACATCCACCATGTGAGCCCGGCCCTCGTCGTCATAATGCGATAGCTTCATCCGCTTCGAATACCTCCGCGAGCCCGCAAAGGGCTCTCTTTCAAAATAACCTCGTTCACCGCAGTAGAACCGTTATGACATCTCCATGCCTGAATCGCTCTTCCTCTGCCGGAAAAACCGCATAGCAGTTCGCCCGTGCGTTCGCCGCCATATCACCCGAGCCCTGCCACACCACCAGCCTTACCTCTGGCCGCGACCTGCTTGAAGTCAATCTTGCCGGCAGCAGTCGCGTCAGCCCTGGCTTGCCGGCAACTTCTTCTTCCGTCAGCGTCGCTTGAACAAACCGTGGTCCTTCCGTGTTTCCTCCTCGCAGCGAGCGCAGCATAGGCTCGGCAAAGCAGGTAAACGTAACCTGCGAGGAGACAGGATTCCCAGGCAGCCCGAAGAAGTAAATCTCCGGCGTCCCATCCTTCTCCGGTAGCCGCCCAAAGACCACAGGTTTCCCCGGTTGCATCCTGACCCCGGTGAAGAAGAACGTAGCTCCAAGCGACAGCAGCACCTCCTCCACCAGGTCATACTCGCCCATCGAGACGCCGCCCGTAAGCAGCATCAGATCTGAGTTCCGCGCGCTTCGAATCGAACGCTCCAGCTCCTCACGCCGATCCGCAGCCGCCGGCAGTCGCAGAGGTGTTCCTCCCGCCCGGTTCACCAGCGCGGCAAGCCCATAGCTGTTTGAATTCCGTATCTGCTGTGGCCCCGGAGTCTCCATCACATCCACAAGCTCATCTCCGGTCGCCAGAATCGATACCCGAGGCTTTCTGAATACTTCGACCGTCGCCGCTCCACAGGAAGCCGCCAGAGCAATTGCCGCCGCATCCAGCTCCACACCTGCTGGAAGCACCACATCGCCCTCACGAGCCTCACTCCCGCGGGGCACAATGTTCTCTCCCATGGCGATCCGGCGGCCATCGACCAACCGAACCGCTATGTTTCTTGCGGCTCCGCTTCGTTCCACATGCTCCAACATGACAACGGCATCGGAGCCTGCGGGGACAGGCGCCCCCGTCATGATCTCGATGGCCTGCCCTGGAGCAAGAGCGCCCTCCCATTGCCGTCCTGCCTGCACCTGTCCCGCCACAGCAAGCCAGGCGCCTATCATGGCATCCTCGGCCCGCACGGCATATCCATCGCGGGTAGAGCGATGGAAGGGAGGCTGATCGCGGTCCGCCACAATCGGTGTCGCCAGTACGCGCCCGGCTGCTTCAACCAGCGCGACTGTCTCCGTGGCCAGGGGCGTTCTCTGTGCTGCGGCCTCCGCCAGCACAATCTCCAGAGCCTCATCAAAGTTCACGATGCGCTCATCGCCTCTGCCGCCACGGACACTGGCCGATCTCATCCTTACTAACCTCTCTTCAAAGTCGCGACTCACAACCGTAAAGCAGAAGGCCCCGGCTCTGCGCCGAGGCCCTTGCGTTGGTAAATGAGGAAGGCCTACTTCTTCTTGCCTGCCTTGTAGCTGGACTTCACCTCGGCTCCAATGCCCGCGAGAATGCCCTTGACCTCCTCGGAGCGTGGTCCCTCAGGGACCAACTCGAGGTATTGCTGGTAGGCCTCGACGCATCCAGGAGGTGCCGTGATCTTCTGGGTCTTCGAATCGACCGAGGCCTTCGGAATCAGGGCCTGGCCTTTGATGTAGTACGCATCGGCGCGCTTCGGGTCGGCAGCGATCGCCTTATCGGCGGCCGCAGCGGCCTCGTCCAGCTTGCCCGCGTTATACAGCGTGGCGGCTTCGTTGTAGAAGTACATTCCGGCATTGGCCGGTTGGGCCTTGGCAGCCTCTTCATAGGCACTCGAAGCTCCCCCGCCGTCACCGCTCTTCGCCAGAGCCTGTCCCATCTGGTTGTAGGCGGCCGCAGCCGTCTCCACATTGGGTTTCTTCGAAGCGGCGTTGGCATCGATCGCCTTCTTGTACGACGCTGCAGCATCGGTGTACTTGGTCTGGATCGTCTGGTCTACCGGCTTGCCGGCTGTCTTGGCCGCCTTTGCCGCGGCATCGGCCGAGCCCAGCTGCGCATCGCCCAGCGCTACCCACAGAATGCCCTCGTCCGGCTTCTGCGTGGTCGCCTGCTGCATCTCCGTGATCGCGGAATCGAAGTTGCCCGCCTTCGTATCCGTGCGGGCCTGCGTCAGCAGGGTATTCAGATTCGCAATCTTCGCATTGGCCTGCGTCGCCTCGGAGTTCTTCTTCTTAAACTCCTCCAGCTGCTTCTTCTCCTCAGGAGACATCTTGTCGATGTACTCCTTGCGGCTCATGTCGAAGTTCAGCAGATGGTCCTCGCCAGCCGCAAAGGTGACGTTGTCGAGAAAGTCGATGCTCTTGTCATCCACGAAGACAATCGCAACATAAGTTCCCGGTGCGATCCCCGTGCCCTTGAAGTTGCCCGAAGCATCGATGTCGAACGTGCTCGTATACTTCCTGCTCTTCTCGTCCGAGGACCGGTCCTGTGTCAGCTTTACCTGGCCCTTGGGCATTGGAGCGCCAACCGGGTTATTGACATGGCCATGGACACTCGCCGGTGCCGGCTGTGCCCATCCGTTCTGCCCTGCCATCGCGAGCACCAGCGCCAGGCAGGCTCCCAGTCCTGCGTGCCACTTTCTTCCAATACGGTTCATCATTCGTTCTCCTGGTTGCAGTCGTCTGACCCGCCACTGGCCGGTCATGCTGAGATTCAAAAACTGTGTGGCAATCCTGTTACGGGTTAGATGCCGTTTTCGAGCCGGCATACGGTATGGGATCTGAGGTTCCGGCCTCACGAAAGGCTCTCAGACGCAGGACGCAGCTTTCGCATACTCCACACGCCTCCCGTTCGCCGGAATAGCATGACCAACTTACATGGAATGGCGCGCCCAGTTCAACTCCAAGCCGCACAATCTCATTCTTTCTCAGGTGGATCAGCGGTGTCTCCACCCGAATATCGCCCACCTTTGTCCCCTGCCGGATCAGTTCGTTGAAGGCGCTGTAATACGCCGGCCGGCAGTCCGGATAACCGGAACTATCCTGCTCCACTGCCCCGATAAAGATCGTCTTGGCTCCCAGAACCTCTGCCCAGCTCACCGCCGCCGAAAGAAAATGCGCGTTGCGGAACGGTACGTAAGTCACCGGAACCTCCGCCCCAATCGCTGCCTCCTCCGCCGGAGCATCTGGTACGTCGATTGTCGTGTCGGTCAGCGCCGACCCCCCAATCCTCCGGAACAGGTCGATCTTCAGGGGAAGGAAATCCCTGGACCCCGTCAGCCGCGCAATCTGCTCCGCCGACGCAAGCTCTTTTTTTTCGGTACGTTGCCCGTAGCTGAAGTGCAGGGCATAAACGTCGTAATCCCTCGCTGCCAGAGCCGCGCATACCGTCGAATCCATGCCACCCGAGAGGCACAGAACCGCCCTGGGCTTCGAATCGGAATGCGGATCGGGGTTCGTCGCAGTGTTCATTCTCCGTCCTCCAATGCCTCCGCACCGTCCTCGGCGCCCGGAGCAGGTAAAAGCTCCCGCGCCATGCTCTCGTCTCTCTGGTGCACCAGCAGTCGGACACGGAATGCGGCGTTCAGCATATGGTTGGCGTTCTCTCCCTGTAGAAAGCACTCCACCCCCGCCGCCTCCAGCATGCCCTTCGCCATCTGGGCCTCCACCGGATCTTCAAACCGGGCCACGGTAACAAATGGTTCCGGATCAAATGTTTCTGTCTTGGTCTGATCGTCCATGCGCTCTCACTTCGTCTCATACGACTGCAGCCGGGCCGTAATCGTGCCCCAAAAGAGGCTGGCCCTCACCTGTACCGGAATATGCCGCGCGTCATCCGTGTACCAGATCCAGATCTTTCCTCGGTTCTTTACAACGCCCTCATCGGCGGTCGGCTGTACCCGGATCGTCTGGAAGGTTCCCGCCGGCGTCTTGATCTCCTCTTTCGCCTCCACCTTCATAGTCACCGTTACCGTGCGCATCGAATCCGCCAGCGGGAACCGGAAGTCCTGCCCAACCACCAGGGGGTGCGATCCCGTGTAAAAGATCGCCGAAAGCGAATCGGTCACGCACGCTGGAATCGAGGCCGTCAGTTGCTTCGTCGTGCCCTTCACCAGGTTCCGCTCCACCAGCGTCTGCTTTCCCTGGCCATAGTTGAAGCTCAGGTCGTTGGAGATCTTGCGCCGCCCCTCCAGAGTCTGCTTCGAAAATCCCGTCGAGCAGCCGGTCTTGATATCGAAGGCCGACTGAAACCTGTCTACCACCGGAAACAGCATCGTAACGGCCCCTACCGTATCCGCGGTTGCCGTAATCTTCTGGGTCGTCCCCTGCTGTTCAATCTGGAATGTAGCCACGGCCGCCGAGAACACGCGCCAGTCCACCGTATAGTTCAGCGTCTGCTTCGTCGGAAAGACATACCCCGGGGGAGGAGGCTCAAGTGTCGGAATCGTGACCGGCGGCGGGGGAGGGAAGAGTCGTTGCGTCAGCGACTGCGCCGTGCAAGCCGCGCACGTCAGCCAGAGCAGGATCGGGAGAAGGGAGACCGTAGAACGTTTCGACAGGGCTAACTCACAGAAGTTTGGGATTGAAGGGCTGACAACCGTACCCGCCACAAAATTCGTCCACCGGCTTTCCTCGCAAAATAAATTTCAACTCTCCCGGGGCCGTTCTTCGCCGATCTCCCGGACGCCTTTCCTTCCACTATCTCTGAAGCAGCAGGCGCGCCGCCAGCACCGCGTAAAGTGCCGCGGAGCCTATAAGGGCATTGTACTCGCGATGGTGCAGATATCTCTCGCGGGAAAACCGGCCCGGTGGCAGATCGTTCTTCAGCGGCGTCAGCCGGGGCAGAAGCCGCGGAACCTGCCCCGCATACTCGTCAAAGCCCGCAAAATGCTCTCGCAGGTACTCCTCCTCCGACCGGATCGTCGGAAGATAAATCGCTAAAAAGCCTATGGCCAGCGCGGCAAAGATCACCCAGCTTCCAGAGGCCCACGCAAAGCCGAATGCAATCATCATCGAGCCCAGGTAGAGCGGATTGCGCGTATACGCATACGGCCCCGTTCGCGTCAGCTCGGCGTTCTTCTTCACATATCCCGCCGCATAGCCGCGCAGCCATAATCCCGGAACCACCAGCAGAAGGCTCAACAGCAGCAGCAGCCACGTCGGCCGCGCCAGCCACAGAAACATCGCCGCAAATAAAAAACCCAACGGCACGCGGATACGGCGGGCGATGCGCTGCCAGTTGCTTCGTTCCCTCACTCGTCTACCTTACCTGCCCGCGGCGGCTCGCGGTCCTCGAACAGCTCCATCGCCGCTTCTACAACTTCCTCTACTGTAATCGCCAGCAGCTCCTTTTCCGGCTCCGCCCGCCGCCGGTGATCCCGCCGCTCTTCTCCATGACGAAGCACCTTGGCTCGCGTGCCATAAGGCCCATTCCGCGCCGGATCGGTCGGTCCGAACAGCGCGACCACCGGCCTTCCCAGCGCCGAGGCCAGGTGCAGCGGACCAGTATCTCCCGCAATCACAACCCGGGCGCGCCGCGTCAACGCAATCAGCAATGGAAGATCGCCAGCTGCCGCTGCGGCATGCCCTCCGCTCGCCTCTACAACGCTCCGGGCAATCGGATCCATCTCCCCGGCTGCATTCACCAGCGTCCGGTACCCTTGCCTTCCCAGCTCCGCGGCGACTGCTCCAAACCGCTCTGCCGGCCATTGCTTCGCGCCCCATCCCGCAGTAGGCGCCACCAGGGCGAACGGTTCGCTTCCCGGAAGCAGTCGCGCCAGCAGAACGTCGCAGGCCCTCTCCGCAGCTTCATCCAACGGAAAATCCACCTCGGACGGTCGAAGCTGCGCTCCCACAGCGCCGCCCAGCAGCTCGCAACCCTGCTCGATCACATGGGTTGTAGTCACGTCGACCGTTTTTCCATACAGCCATCGCGCCGGCCCCTCTCTCGGATCGGCAGGGCCCACAAGCTCACCCGTCCCAGCCATCCTTCCAATCACCGCCGACCGGATCGATCCCTGCATGTCCACGCACAGATCGAACCCGTCGCCCCGAAGCTCCCTCCGCAGTTGAGCAATCTCTGCCAGAGTCCTCTTTGAGACCGGCCTCTGCTTCCACTCCCTCGTCGCCGCCAGGTAAACCTTGTCCACCAGACGAGTAGGAGCCGTCTCTCCGCTCACAGCCTTCAGCAACGCAACCCACCGCGGTTCCACCACCCACCCGATATACCACTCCGGGTAAGCCTCGCGCAGCGCCGCAACCGCAGGCATGGCATGCAGCACGTCACCCATTGCGCCAATCCGTACGATCAGCACTCTCCGTTGCCCAACAGAAAGATGGTCCCGTGTCGCCAAGCGCTCATTCTCTCACGGCCGTTCGGAGGTTCTTCTGCGGTCCAGCTCCGAGACAATCCTCACCAGCTGCGCCATGGCCTCCTTCTCGTCCATTAGCTCCACCTTCAGTCGAGCCACGATCAGCGGTCCCACCTCCCCCAGTCGCTCCCGCATCGCCGGCGTCAGCTTCACCGCATCCTTCTCCGTCGTCACAAACCCATTCGCTCCCTGCTCGCGAGCCCGCTCCAGAATCTGCGCCATATCGTGTTCGCTGTAGGAATGATGATCCGGAAATGCCACCGTCTCCAGCGGCTCGTAGCGCGAGCTTGTCAACATCCGCGTAAAATTATCCGGCCGCGCGATCCCGCAGAACGCCAGGGGAAGCGTCGGCAGCCTCTCACAATCCTCCAGCCCCAGGCTCCGCCGGACCACCCACACGGAAAATCCATCACCCTGTTCCTGCATCTGTTCGAGCCGGGGTTTGATCTGCTTCGCCTCATCCTCCCGGATCACCACCACATCGGCCTCGCACGCGGCCATAATCGGCTCCCGCAGGTTCCCTCCCGGCAGCAAAACATCGTCCATGTCCTCCAGCGTCAACAGAACGATGTCCATGCTTCGCGCCAGCTTCAGGTGCTGGAAGCCATCATCCAGCAGATGCACCCCCACCCTCTCGCCCCGCCGGTCCTGCTCTGCCAGAATCCCCGCGCGATACCGGTCCGCACCCGCGAAGACCGGGGCTCCCGACCGCTGCGCCAGCAGCACAGGCTCATCCCCATGCCATGCCGGATCGTCATAAGGATCGACTCGCTCCACCAGGTTCGAGGCGCGTCCATATCCCCGCGTCAGAATGCTGACTGCATACCCTCTTCGACGCAGAATCCCCGCCATCATCGCGACAAAAGGCGTCTTTCCCGCGCCTCCCGCCGAAACGCTTCCTACGCTGATCACCGGCGACGGCAGGCACTTCTGCTTCAGCCAACCCAGCCTGTACATTCGTCGCTTCGCCGTCACCACGGCTCCATACAAAGGTGAGAAGGGAAGCAGCCATCTTCTGCGCGCGTTCATGACGGCGTCCTGTTCAGAAGCCCCAGCAGCGACTCGACTGTACGTGCCGTAGCGCCCGCCTGCGCCACAAAAACCTCGTGACCGCGTCTGCCCATCTCCACGGCCCTGGTCCTATCCGTCAGCAAATTGAGAATGGCCTCCGCCAGTCCTGTGGATTCGACGATCCTTATACTCCCTGCGATTCGCATCGTCTCTACAATCTCGCGAAAATTCTCACTCGACCGTCCCATTACCACCGGAACCCCAAAACGAGCCGGCTCCAGCGGATTGTGACCCCCCGCGGCCACCACGCTGCCGCCCACGAAAGCTACCGTGCCCAGTGAGTAGACCGAGGCCAGATCCCCAATTGTATCCAGCAGAATTACCCTTTCCTGCCCCTTCCATCCCTTTTCCGAGCTCAGCTCACTCGCTCGCGCCACATCGAACCCAGCCGCCTCCACCAGCGTCGCAACTGCCGCGAACCTCTCCGGCCTCCGCGGAGCCACTACCAGCACCGTCCCCGGCTCCGCCTCCAGAACCTGCGGCCATGCCTCCAGCAGCAGCTTCTCCTCGCCCTCCAGCGTGCTTCCCGCCACTACAACCTTCGCCCCCGCCGGAATCCGCTCCCGCAGCAGAGCTGTCATCGCGCTCTCGCCTGCGGCCTTCACGTCATACTTCAGGTTCCCGCTCACCCGCACCCGCTCTGCCGGAGCCCCAATCCTCACCAGCCGAGCCGCATTCTCCGCGCTCTGCGCCAGAAACAGCGAGACCCTCTTCAGCAGCGGTCGCCACAGCGCCTTCAGCCATAGATAGCGCGGCAGCGACCGATCCGATACCCGCGCATTCACCACGGCTACCGTCACGCCCTCGCTCGCGCAGACGTCCATCAGGTTCGGCCACAGCTCGCTCTCCATCAGCACCAGCATCTCCGGATGCAGCGCTCTGAGGTAGCGCCGCACCAGCACCGCGAAGTCCAGAGGAAGATAGAACACCGGAGACTCCGCGCCGAACCGCTCACGCGCCAGCCGCTGTCCCGTCTCAGTCGTAGTGGAGACGGCAATTACCCAGCCCGGCAGTGCCTTCCGCAGCTCGCGCACCAGCTCCGTCGCCGCCATCACCTCGCCCACCGAGACCGCATGCAGCCATACCACTCTGCGACCCGCGACCGCCTCGACCATCCCCCTGGGAATCCTTCCCAGCCTTCCGGCCAACCCCGCGCGATATCGTCCGCTGGTCGCCATGCGCGCCAGCCACCACGGACCGCCCGCCACCAACACCACCGCCAGCAGCGCGCTGTAAACCGCCAGAATCAACCGAGCCGTCCCCTTGCTTTACCAGGTATCCCAGCGAAGATGATAATCAACTTACCCATGAAGTCCCACTCCTTCCGCGCATTACGAACGTCACTCCTGCCCGCCGTCTTCGCTCTTGCGCTTCCTCTGCTCCTCCACGCCTCCGAGAAAAAGGCTCCCCCAGCCCTTCCCGCATCCCAGTACCCCGCCTTCGACTCACACCCCCAGGAGCACGTTGCCATCGCCATCGATCCCTGTACCGAGCCTCGCGACTGCAACTTCTTCCGCCTCCCCTACATCCGCCACTCCCTGATTCCCGTCCGCGTCATCATCACCAACGACTCTGACGCTCCGCTCGATCTCGCCGAGGTCCGCATGCAGTTCATCACTGCCAACAGCGACAAATTTCCCGCCGCCACCCTCGACGACCTCAATCGCCGCCTCTTCTCCGCCGAAAAAGCCGCGGGACGCAGAGTCCCCATCATTCCCATTCCCATCCCCGGGCGCCGCACACCCATCGACAAAAAGATCACCCAGGACGACGATGACTTCGG
>DATHJA010000012.1:0-12541 GCA_035316475.1 Edaphobacter sp.
TGCTGTTCCAGCGGTGCATCCTAACTGGGCGTGGCGTGGAGGGTATTACCGCTGGTATGGTGGGCGCTATATCTGGGTTCCTGGAACGTATGTCCGTCCGCCGCACACTGGATACCGCTGGTACCCCGGCCGCTGGCGGCAAACCCGGCGTGGATGGGTCTGGGTCGAAGGGCGCTGGCGTTGAAGCTCAGGGCGCGAACCTGACTCCCGCTGCCTGCCAAGCTATCATCAAGGAATGACTGCTGAAGCACGCGCTCAAAAGATCAAGGTCCTCATCTTCGACGTGGATGGGGTTCTTACCGATGGACAGATCTTCGTCGTCCCTGGCCCGGATGGCAAGGGAATCGAGTCGAAGGGCTTTGCCGCACACGATGGCCTGGGCATTACTCTGGGCCGTCTTGGGGGGCTGCGCATCGGAATCATCACCAAGCGGAACTCGCAGACGGTTGCCATTCGTGCACGGGACCTCAAGTTGGAGTTCGTCTACCAGGGCCAGGCCCACAAGATGAACGCCATTCGGGAGATTCTCGAAAAGACTGGCTGCGCCCTCGAACAGCTCGCCTATGTGGGCGACGACATTATTGACCTGCCGGTCATGCGTCAGTGCGGTCTCTCCATCGCCACGGCAAATGCCCGCCAGCAGGTGAAAGATGCGGCCCACTACATCACGCCCAACCGCGGAGGTCAGGGAGCCGGACGCGATGCAATCGACTTTATCCTCTCCGCGCAGGGCACGCTCGAGAAGGTGATCGAGCAGTACCTGGACGAAGACAATCAGGCCGCCGAGATCGCCGACGTCGGCGTAGGGAACATGTAGGTCCCTGATATAGAAGGATTTTGTTCGAAACCATATCTGCCCAATTCAAGGCGAAGAAAGATCGAATAAATTCAGGCTAAAATAGCGCATGCCTTTGGCTGCCGAAGCACTCGAGATTCCGACCTCTCTCGCATGGGCGCACCCGGTCACAGCGGAGTGGTTCCTCCGCCGCTTCGGCTCTCCGACCGAGCCGCAGAAAGAGGGCTGGCCCAGCATCCTTGCTGGAGAAGCCACGCTGATCTCGGCCCCCACAGGAAGCGGAAAGACCCTTGCGGCCTTCCTGGTCTGCATCGACAAGCTGCTGCGCGATGCCATCGCCGGAACGCTTGCGCCTGCGACGCAGGTCGTCTATGTGAGCCCGCTCAAGGCGCTGTCAAACGACGTCCAGAAGAACCTCGATCAGCCGTTGCGCGAGATTCAACAGCTCGCGTTTGAGCGAGGATATCTCTCTACAGAGATTCGCACAGCCGTCCGGACCGGGGATACGCTCTCCAAAGAGCGGGCCGCCATGCTGCGCAATCCGCCGCATATCCTCGTCACAACGCCGGAGTCGCTTTACATCCTGCTGACCGCGGGCAAATCGCGCGAACACCTGCGCCGTGTTCAGACGGTCATCGTGGATGAAATCCATGCGATCGCCGACGATAAACGCGGGGCCCATCTGGTTCTTTCGCTCGAGCGTCTCGATGCTCTGGTCCGGGGTGAGAACCGGCATTCTCCTGGAGCATCTCTTACGGGCCTTGCAACAGGACCGCAGCGCATCGGCCTGTCCGCCACGCAGAACCCGATTGAACTGGTCGCAGATTTTCTTACCGGCGTTCACCCAGAACGGCCGCGCGCGACCATCGTGCAGGTAGGGCAGCGGCGCGAGCTTGACCTCGCCATCGAGGTTCCCTCCGATGAGCTGAGTGCTGTCCTCACCACGAAGATGTGGGAGGAGATCTTCGACAAGCTTGCCGCTTATACGCACACGCATCGCTCCACGCTGGTCTTCGTCAACACGAGACGGTTGGTTGAGAAGATCGCGTTCTCGCTCGCTGAGCGGATTGGACCGGAGAATGTCGCCGCGCACCATGGCTCGCTCTCCCGCACCCTTCGTCTCGACGCGGAGCAGCGGCTGAAGAACGGTGAGATCAAGATCCTCATCGCGACCGCATCGCTCGAGCTCGGCATTGATATCGGAGACATCGATCTTGTCTGCCAGATCGCCACCACTCGTTCGGTTGCCGTCGGAATGCAGCGCATTGGCCGTGCGGGTCACTGGCGCGGAGCGATCCCCAAGGGCCGCTTCTTCGCGACGACGCGCGACGACCTAATGGAACAGGCCGCGCTGGTCCGCTCCATGCGCGCGGGCCTGCTCGATCAGCTTGAGATTCCTCATGAGCCGATCGACGTTCTGATGCAGCAGATAGTAGCGTCCTGTGGCGCGGAGCCCTGGGACGAGGATGCTCTCTACACCATGCTTGCGCGAGCGTGGCCTTACCGTAGCCTTACGCGAGCGCGCTTCGACGAGATCATCGCTCTGCTTGCCACGGGAATAGAATCCAGCCGTGGACGCTACGGCGCCTATCTTCTGCGCGATGGCATTCATGGTCAGCTTCATCCGCGCCGAGGCGCCCGCATGATCGCGATCTCCAACGGCGGAGCGATTCCGGAGACCAATCTATATGCGGTAATCCTTCAGCCTGAAGGGGTACAGATTGCAACGCTCGATGAGCACTTCGCGGTCGACTCATCTCCGGGGGATGTCGTCCTGCTGGGCAATGCGAGCTGGCGCATTCAGCGTATCGAGGCCGCAGGACGCGTGCTGGTGGAAGATGCCCATGGAGCGCCTCCCAGCCTTCCTTTCTGGGAGGGCGAGGCTCCGCAGCGTACGGCTGTGCTCTCAGACGGAGTCGGCGAGCTGCGCGAACAGATCTCGGCTCTTACGGCAAACGTATCCCCGGGACACATCTCGCCTGCAGATCCCGACGTCGCCGTGGCGACCGCATGGCTGATGGAGAACTGTGGAGTCTGTGCCGGCGGCGCTCAACAGTTGATCCAATACATCGTCACTGGCCGCGCCGTTCTGGGTGCTGTTCCTTCGAAGACTACGATCATCGCCGAGCGATTCTTCGATGAAGGCGGCGGCATGCAGCTTATCCTGCATGCTCCCTTTGGAGGCCGCATCAACAAGGCATGGGGGCTCGCTCTGCGCAAGCGTTTCTGCCGCGGCTTCAATTTCGAGCTCCAGGCCGCCGCGACCGACAACGGCATCAATATCTCCCTTGCCGAGCAACATAGCTTTCCGCTTGCCGATGTCTTCCAGTTCCTCACCGAGCACACGGCCAAAGAACTGCTGGAACAGGCATCCTTGGCCTCGCCGATCTTCAAGACGCGCTGGCGCTGGGCAGCCAACCGCAGCCTGCAGCTCCTGCGCTTCTCCAAGGGAAAACGTGTCGCCCCGCAGATTCAGCGCACCCGTTCCGACGATCTGCTGGCCAGTGTCTTCCCGCAGGCCGCCGCGTGTTTCGAGAACATTGAAGGCGATATCCAGATTCCCGATCACCCGCTGGTCGATGAGGTGATGAAAGACGTTCTGGGCGAGGCCATGGACCTCGAAGGTCTCATAGAGGTTCTTCGCGGAATCAAGGACGGCAGCATCCGCTGCCTCGCGGTCGATACTCCAGTGCCGTCGCAGTTCGCGCACGAGCTGCTCAATGCATATCCGTATGCCTTTCTCGACGAGGCTGGCCTGGAAGAGCGCCGAGCGCGCGCTGTTTCTCTCTCGCGCACGCTGCCCGCGAGTGTGATGGAAGAGGCTGGACGCCTCGATCCTCAGGCAATCGACGAGATTCGCCGCGAGTGTTGGCCCGACATTCGCGATGAGCACGAGCTGCACGACTTGCTGCACTCGTTCGTGGCTCTTCCTGTAGATTTTTTTGCCGGCCGGTCAGAGGCGCGCGACTGGCCCATCTTCTATGATCGCCTGCTTCGTTCTGGCCGGGCCCAGGCCATTGAGTGCGACAGTATTCTTTGCTGGTCCTCGATGGAACGAGCTCCCTATCTGGCAGCTCTCTGGAGCGATGAACACTCGGACATGAAGGAACAGGCGCTTCGCCAATGTGTTCAGGGTTGGGTGCAGGTGCTCGGCCCTACTACTGCCGCGTCGTTTGCCGAACGCCTGGGGCTTCGAGCCAGCGACGTCTTCCAGGTCTTCCTTGCCATGGAGATGCAGGGCCTGCTCATGCGTGGCATCTTCGAGCGCAGCAAGCCCTCGGAAGACTACGAGATCGAGTGGTGCGAGCGTCGCATTCTGCAACGCATTCACCGCCGTACACTTCACGCATTGCGCAAACAGATCGAGCCGGTTGCGCCGTCGGTCTACATGCGCTGGTTGCTTGGATGGCAGCACCTCGCTCCACAGACGCAGTTGAGCGGCGAAGAAGGCGTGCTCGAAGCTCTGCATCAGCTTGAGGGCTTCGAGGCTCCTGCGATCGAATGGGAGCGCACCTTGCTTCCCTCGCGTGTCGCGAACTACGACTCCCGCTGGCTCGATTCGTTGTGCCTCTCGGGAGCCGTGGGTTGGGGCCGCATCTCGCCGCATCCCGCCTGGTCGAGCGCCGAAGGTACGGGCCCTCGTCGTGTGGTTCCAACCAACGCGGCACCGATCACCTTCTACATTCGCGAATCCGCCGACTGGCTTCCGCATGCTCTTGCCCGTGAGCGGGTCGAGGAGTCGCGCCTCAGTCAGGCTCTCAGTGCTGAGGCTCTCAAGGTGCGTGCACTGTTGGAACAGCGTGGGGCGTGTTTTGTTAACGACATTGGGCGAATCCTCGGTCTCTCCCGCCAATCTACACAACTGGCTCTGTGGGAACTGGCGACTGCCGGCCTTGCCTCCGCGGACGGCTTCGATCAGCTCCGCGCCCTGATGGATCCGCGCCGCAAGGCAGCCTCGGAGCAGTCCATTTACTCTCGCCGTCCGGTGCGTTCCACGGCAGGACGATGGTCACTCCTTAACGAGATCGTTCATGCGGCGCCGACAACAATCGAGCAGGCAAGGCGCAACGATGAGGCGCTTGAATCCTATGCGCGCCTGCTTCTAGCCCGCTACGGTATCCTCTTTCGCGACCTGCTGACGCGGGAATCCAACGCTCCAAAGTGGCGCGAGCTAATCGGCATTCTGCGTCGCCTCGAAGCGCGTGGGGAGATACGAGGAGGACGATTTGTGACCGGTTTCGGCGGCGAGCAGTATGCTTTGCCCGAGTCGGTTGACTCGCTGCGCGCCTCGCGTTGCCGCGATTGTGATGCCGTGATCCATGTTGCCGGAGGCGATCCTATCAATCTGGCTGGCATCGTGCTCCCGGGGGAGCGTGTTCCGTCTATCCCAGGCAGGCAGGTTAACTACTGCAACGGAAGACTCTACAACGAAGACTCATCAGAGGATCAGACAACCTTGACCCAATCGGTCGATTCTCCCTTGCCTGTCCTTCAGCCGGTTTCAGCGAATGCGTCACTCTTATAGCCATGTCCGACCATAAACCGACAAAACAGCCTCCGTCTTCCGAAGACACCATGCCCGCAGCCCAGCCTCTTACGGAAGAGGACTTTTACTACGAAGGCCCGTACATAGTCTTTACCGAGGCTTACCACCTCAAGCGCGGCTACTGCTGCAACTCAAACTGCCGTCATTGCCCTTATAAATAAGGCCAGGTCAGTGCTTATCCGGAGGTAGCGGCGGAGGCGGCACCGACCCTTCCGCGATAGTTGTGCCCCTGTTGCGCATCTCTTTGCCATTCTTAACAATGACAAGAATACGTGGATCTTTCCGGTACTGGGAAAGCACGGAATCCGAGCCCATGGCGCTCAGGATGTCGAAGCCTGCTTCGCTGGCCGTCGTCAGGTAGTGAAGCATCGTCTCTTCGTTGCCTCGTTGCGCATACAGACGAGCCAGCTCGAAACAGAATCGCGCATGGTCCTCCGGCGACAACATGCGAGTCGTAATTCCAAGCGAACTGTGATGCTGCAACATCTCTGGATCGAGCTTCAGAGCGAGGTCGTATTCTTTACGCGCGCGATCGAACTCCTTCTTGTCGAACAGGGCAGTTCCCATGTTGGAGTGATAGGTCGCGGAGGTCTTATCCAGCTTGATCGCGCGCTTGTAATTGTCGATGGCGCGATTGAAGTTTCCAGTCAGGTATTCGATCACACCGAGATTGTTCCACCCCTCCGGGCTCTTCTTTTTCAGCTTCACGGCACGCTGAAAATACGCTCGCGCTGAGGTGACGTCCCGCAACTCCAGTTGGGTTACGCCCATTTTATTGAGAAGATGAATTGGTTCCCCGCCACGTTCCATCGCAAATCCGTAATAATCCATCGCGTCTTCAAGAAACCTTCGAGCTCGAAGGATGTCGGCGGCGGATTCCAACTGTGTCGCATTGGAAGAAACAGGATCTGGGAGATGGAAGCGAACCGAATCCCATACAGGATTCTGGTGGTCAAGGGCGCGAGCCGCCTCATGACTCATCGATCTCTGTGCAAATCCCTTCGCGCTGAAGAACAGGCCGAAGAACAGAAAGATGGCGAGAAGAATAGGTGTGTAGCAACGCCTCGGATATCCCATGGCATACCTCCACGAGGTACGCACAGAATGATCCGCCTTGATAAGGCGACTGTCAACGGCTATTCGTCACCAGTTCTATCCTTTATTGCAGTCCGCCCGTACTGTTGGAAGGCGATTGCGCCGGGCGGGCGGGCGACTCAACCCTCAGGGCCAGCCGGGGGAAGCTGAAGCTACCGCCGGCGTCATCGATGACATTTACCTGGCAGATATAGGTTCCCGGCTTCAACTGAGCAAGCGGCACGTCGAACTGAAAGGCCACTGCATCGCGATCGGGAACATTGACGGCATCTGCCGAAACCAGAGGCGTCTCGTTGACCTTTACGCCTCCGCTCAGAAATTCAATGCTGGTAAGGACTTTGACCGCTCCAGAGGGGCGCCTTGTCAGACCCGGCGAAGCTTTGGGAGCAGAACCGTCGCTCTTTTGCCGTGTCGGATCATACACCTCATACAGAAAATAAAGGTGTTGATCCTGACGAAACACATGAGCAATGTTTGGGATCCATTCCACACCGTCGCGAATCAGCGGGTTTGCCGTTCTCTTGACCGTATTGGGGGTCTGCTGGCTGGCAAGCACGATCGAGCTGAGCTTAAGCGGGATCTTCTTGAGGTCCGGCACCTGTAAGTCAGTCTCAAAGCTGCCCATACGCCCCGTCTGGTTCTCGCGCACGACAAACTTCAGATGATATCGACCTGGGGCGAGAGTAAAACCGGTCGAGTATTGAATATTCTTGCGCGACACCTGTTGCGAGGCATCGAGCGCCAGCTTTACGGTATCGCGAATGTCTCCTACCGAGATTCCCTGGGCGTTCTTTACCTGGCCAAGAATATCGATGCTCGCCTTATCGCGATCGCCATTCTTCAGGAAGGGGATCTGCGATCCGGGAACGATCAGCGAGACCGGAACAAAAAAGCGGTTGTCTCCCATACGGAAGTAGAGCGCCTGCAGGTAGACTGCGACATCGGTCGCAGGAAGATCGCTGCGCATCTGTTCGGTCAGGGCAAGCTCTCGATCCTCGCTCTTTTGATGCTGAAAGTCAGCCGGTGAATAATAACCCGGCCGGTAATCCAGCTTGACGTCGTTCCGGTTCACCCGGATCGTCAATCTACGGTAGCTTCCATCACGCGCTGTATTAGTAGAACGGAACCCGAGGATGTAGTAAGCCTCGGTATCGTGCTGAATCTGCTGGAAGGCAGGGGCGAAGTCGTTGGAATCGAAGAATGCTTTTCCGCCTGTATCGGTTGAGAGCGTCGCCAGCACCTCCTGCGATCCGAAGTTCGAATCAAGCTGGCTCTGCATGGCGCCTCCGCTGTACGCCGCTGTACCACGCAGGCTGCCCTTCGAGGCGTCTCCTACGGGAGGCAGCGCCTGCAGGCCACGCGAATCCACACTGTAGATGGCCATATTGGCGCGCACTGCAGCATTGGTCGCCGCGCGCATGCTTGCCTGGTTCTCCACTCCCTGTCTCGTCAGTCCGCCGGAGAAGTAGAGCAGGCTCTTGCGCTGATCGACCCTTTCCAGAGTTTTTGCGATCGTGCGAATCGCATAGAGCTCGCGGTCTGTGTTCAGCGCGTTGTACTCCGAATCATCCGCGGTAAAGCTCGAGGCATCGTCCGAAGTTCCTCCTGAGTTGCCGCCCTCGTTTCCATTGGCAAAGCCCGTTCCTTCGGTTCCGTTATAGCGTCCTACCGCCTTCAACAGAGCGGCCTTGTCGGCAGTGAAATCCTGATCGAGGCTTAGTCCCGTGTCCATGCTCACCACGGCCACCAGGTCCGCCGACTGCATCTTTTTGTTGATGTAGTCCTGCGCGGCCTCGACGGCTCGATCAGTGTCCTCCGGCTGCATGCTGCTCAGGTCAAAGAACATCACGATCAGTCTGTGGTCTTTGAGCTGCGCCGGATCCGCAGCGAAGTTGCGATTGACCAGATCCGCGATTGAACTCTTGCCGCTGACCGTCGCGTTCTCATGAAGAGCAACCGCCTCGTCAACGTTTTGATAATCGAAGCTCGCGACCTTCTGCGGTTTGCCGTTCTCCAGAACCGTGAAGTCGGCTGCTGTAAGTCCCTTCACGACAGCCCCGGTCTTCTTATCGCGCACTACGACATTCGTCAGCACGATATCGCTCTGCACCTTTAAGGTGAAGGTGCCGTCGCTCGCGGCCTGCTGTGCCCCCACTACCGGTGCCCCAGAGCCTGGCAGGCCGATCATCAATGCCGCCAGAATCGTAGCTGTCATTCGCCGCATGCTCGTGCCTTTCTCTTTCTAAAATCTGTATCGAGCGATGAAGGTTAGCTGTCTCATGTTGGCTGTCGACGTAACCTGTCCGAAGGTCCGTGAATTCAGAGTAGTATCAATGCTCGAATACTGGACCGTATTGAACACATTGTTTGCTGTCATTCTTACTTCGAAGGAACGCGTCTCTCCTAGAGGAACTGTCCGCGAGAGCGAGCTATCGACAGCGATTGTCCCTGGCCCGAGGATGGAGCCGCGCGAGGCAGTTCCGAAGCCACTGGCAGGAGTTGTAAACGCCGCTTTGTTGAACCAGTTCAGAATAGTTCCCCCTCCAGAAATCGGTTGCGAGAAGTCGCGATCGGGGCGTAACGAATTGTTAGAACCTGTCGCCGTGGCTGCTACCGTCGCGACATAGTGAGGCGTGAAGTAGGTCCCGGTCGCAAACGTGAAGTCCCCCGATAGGGAAAAGTTATCCAGCGCTTTTGACCAGAAGCCACCCTTCGAGAGATAAGCCCGATTCGGGCCGAAGGGAAGTTCCAGCACCCAGTTGCCAGTCACCTTATGGCGGATATCGAAGGAGCTGTTGCCCTCTTCGGCGTTCAGGTTAAGATCATTCTGCGCAGGGACTGCCGTCGATCCGCCGATCGAGGAGGCGTTATCGATGGAGTGCCCATATTGATAAGTCGCCTGCAACGAGATGCCCTTTTGCATCCGCTTCCGCGCATTGATACTTAAGGCATGAAAGCGGGAGAATCCCAGCGAGTCTTCATAGTTGAACGCCTGCGCCGTCGGGTTGAGTAGACTCGCCGCGGTGCGATTCGGCGCCCGCACAATATCGAGATTGCCACCCTTCGCGCCGTTGTATCCAATGTTCAGAACGATATTCATCGGCAGAGTGCGCTGAATATCCAGATTCCATATCTGAACACGTCCCAGGCGATAGTCCAGATTTACGCTGTAGTTGTTCTGTACTGCGGCAGTTGAACAGTTGAAGGCATTCGCCAGCTCGAGAGTGCCGCAACCCTGCTGCAGGGCAATATTGGTCTGTGTTACAGAAAACGGAGGCTGAAATGCCAATTGGCGCGCAAAACTGCCATACTGCTGCGTGTTGTAATTGATGCCGTAGCCACCGCGGATCACCGTCTCCTTGAAGAAGCTTCCCTTGGGACGATAGGCAAAGCCAAACCGCGGAGAGAACATGGTGCGGTCGGGATTCACCAGCGAGCGCGGGAACGACGCGCCGCTGTCAGGCCCACGCCCCCCGGGCGTCACCGGAGTCACCTGAGTGAAGTCCGCATTGTGATCGAGATTCACCAGGCGGTCGTTCTTCTCCACGTATGGCGAGAAGTACTCATAGCGCAGGCCATAGTTCAAGGTCAGGTTGGGAAGAATCCGCCAGTCGTCATTCGCATACAGGTCCCATACATTGGCTCTCAGATAACTCTTCGCAAGACCGGCCTGCACCGCAGCCTGTTGTGGCAGACCCAGCAGAAAGTCAGCAAAGCTGTATCCTCCCGCCTGACCTGATGAGGCGTTCGCGTTCTGTGTCGCGTAGCCGGTAAAAGTGAACGATCCCAAAGGACTCGCTCCACTCTGCAGGTTTCCGGGAGCCGTCAGGCTGTCTGTGTGGACGCGGCGGATGTCCCCACCAAATCTGAAGTTGTGCTTCTTGTGACTCCAGCTCACAAAATCTGAGAAGGAGATCGTCTGACTGATCGCATCACTGGGAGACGTCGCATTCAGCCCCGTCAATCCAGAGAAGGTCATGGAGGGCACGCCGTAATAAAAACGATTCGATGCGATCGTTGCGTTTCCAATCAGCACGCCTGCATCTGCCGCGGGATTATCGGTGCCGTTGGTGAAATAGTTCAACGTCGTTGCATGCGAGCGGTTCCATGTGACATTCGCATTGTTTGTAAACCTTCCATAGCCGATTGTGTATCCGGCGGAGACGTTGTAGCCATCCGAGTTCGTCGATCCGCTGAGCGGTAGAAATACATTGCGGAGATCTGATGCAGAATGGCTATAGCTGACATTGAAGTTGATGTTCTGCCGCAGCGTCTTCGGGCCGTTACCCTGCTGCTGCCTCATTCTGAAGCCGCCGCCCATGCCGGGATTCTGGCCGAAGTTGCGGACATAGCGTGTGGATAGGCTGAGGGAGTTCTGGCCTGCCGAAGTAATCGTTTGGTAGTTGTATCCCTGTGCTCCGGTAACCGGAATGTTCGGTGCTGGATAAAACTTCAGTAGAGAGTTTGCCTGCTGCGAGATTCGGTTCCCGCAGATCGTATTCATCACGCCATTGCACTGGAATTGTTGTCCGGTCAAAGGGTCGTAGATCGGCGTGTTCATCTGCGAAAAATCCCCTCCGCGCTCCGGCTCGGTAGGAACTGTGGCGTAGAGATTCTGCGGATTCGTATTGCGTCGTCCCGTTAGATTGAAGAACACAAACTGTTTCGTGCTCGGCTTAATCAGGCCAGGAATAAACGGCGAGCCTGCGAAGGTCACGCCGAACTGGTTGGTACTGGATGCAGGTTTTACTACCGGCGCTCCTGTCAGCGAATAGTTTGTGGCATTCAGTGCGCCATTGCCTCCCTGATAAAAGATCGCACCGTGGGGTTGTGTGGGATTGAAGCCCCGACCGCCTCGGCCGCCACCTCCGCCACGCACGGTAAAGGCTCCGCCGCCTGGTCCTCCGAATCCACCACCTCCAGGGCCGCCACCCGGACCCGCCGTGATGATCCCACCCAGCATTCCGGCCACAGCATTGGCCACATCCGCATTGGCGCCACCCTGCTGTCGAGCGCGGGTCATCGCCTCTTCCACGCGCTGGCGAATGTCGTCTTCGCTCAAATTCGCAAGCCCGTTGGTCTGACCCATCTGTCCACTTACCGCAACCGAATCTGCTGATGCGGTATCACCTCCCAGGCCGGCCATCGTCGGCATCTGGGTTCCCGCATTGCCTGTTCCGGTACTTGCATCCGCCAGATCGGTAGCTCCCCCGGTCACGTTGAGGGACTGCATGCCTCGTCCGATTGTCCCGGCGAGAGCGCTTGCCTGCGCACGCTGTTGCCCCTGCTGCTGCTCCTGCTGTTGTTCGACGCGCGAGGCCAGTTGCATCGTAAAGTCGGCTGACTGATCCGGCTTGCCGCCGTTCTCTCCCGTCGCGTTGACGAGCACTTCCTTGGTTTCGCCGGCGAACGCTGCAAGCTCCGCGCGCACAACGTATCGGCCATTCCTGGGGATCGCCATCGAGAACGAGCCCGTCACATCGGTCGTCGTCGCATATTTCTTTCCGGTTAGCGTGTTGGTTGCGGTAACCGCAACGCCCGGTAAAGGTACGGTTCCCGCTTTAATTGTTCCATTGATCGTTCCTCCGGATAAAGTCTGCTCCGCTGGCGAGGGAGTTTGTGCCGCGTCTGCACTCTGTCCCCGGCTCATTGCTACGCCCGGGCCTATCCACCAGAATGCGAACACGCACAGTACCGCCGTTTGAAACACTCTCTTCACAGGAACCTCGCTTCAAGTCCTTGAGCCAATCGCAGGCCGCCCATCTGATATGTCACTGCTTGGTCGAAGAAGGCGCGGGCGTGCCGTCTGCCGGAACATCATTGCCACTTCGCCGTGTTCGCATTCCCATGGCGCCCTCTGCTCCTGGCGGCAGAATGGCCAGATTCGTCGGGACAAATACACCATGTTTCAAAGAACCCCGCCCTGCGATCATGTCGCCGACCTTAAAATCGGCGAGGGTTACAATCTCGCCGCTGCCATCAGCCGCGCTGGCAGCGTTGCCGTCCACGGGAGTGCTGCCGTCAGACGATGCCCCACGCCGGCGCCCTCTCCCTTTACGGAACGAGGTTGTCTCATCGACCTCGATTACCTGGCTTACATGGTC
>DATHJA010000013.1:0-5161 GCA_035316475.1 Edaphobacter sp.
GCTGCTGAAGCAGCACAGCATCACCCCGGATGAATACAAGCGCATCGAAGAGGCCCTTGGCCGCACCCCCAGCCTTACCGAGCTGGGGATTTTTTCGGTCATGTGGTCGGAGCATTGCTCCTACAAATCCTCGCGCGTGCATCTCAAGCGCCTGCCCACGAAGGGCGAGCGCACCTCCGGTCCCGGAAGCGTGGTGCAGGGCCCCGGCGAAAACGCCGGCATCATCGACGTGGGTGACGGATGGGCCTGTGCCTTCAAGATCGAGAGCCACAACCACCCCAGCTACATCGAGCCTTATCAGGGCGCGGCCACAGGCGTCGGCGGAATCCTGCGCGACATCTTCACCATGAACGCGCGTCCACTCGCAGTCATGGACTCGCTCCGCTTCGGTCCGCTCGACGAGTCTGAACCGGACGAGGCCCTGCGCCGCAAGAACCACCAGGTGGTCACCGGCGTCGTGCACGGTGTCGCCGGCTACGGCAACTGCTTCGGCGTTCCCAACCTGGGCGGCGAGACGCGCTTCGAGCCGTGTTACTCCGGCAATCCGCTGGTCAATGCGTTCGCGCTTGGCCTCGTCAAGAAGGACGAGATCTTTTATGCCAAGGCTGTCGGTGTAGGAAACCCGGTGATCTACGTAGGCGCGAAGACCGGCCGCGACGGTATTCACGGTGCAACGATGGCCAGCGAAGAGTTCACCGAAGGCTCCGAGCAGAAGCGCCCCAACGTCCAGATGGGCGATCCCTTCATGGAGAAGCTGCTGCTCGAGGCCTGCCTCGAAGCGATGGCGACGGGCGCTGTCCTCGGCATTCAGGACATGGGCGCTGCGGGCCTCACCTGCTCCACTTGCGAGATGGGCGCGCGCGGCGGCCTCGGCCTCACGGTCGAGCTCGACCGCGTTCCGCAGCGCGAGACCGGCATGACCAGCTACGAGATCATGCTGTCGGAGTCGCAGGAGCGCATGCTTCTGGTCGCCGACAAGGAGCGCGCCGTCGAGGTGCTCGACGTCTTCTCGAAGTGGGGACTCGACGCCTCCATCGTCGGCGAGGTCACCGCCGAGCCGAAGATGCGCATCACGCAGCATGGTGTGCTCGTCGCCGACATCCCCAACCAGTCGCTCACCGACGACGCTCCCGTCTACCACCGTCCCGTAGGCACATGGAAGGCCCCCGTATCGCTCGATCCCCCGGCCCACGTCCTCGAAGAGCTGAAGAAGCCGCGCGACTATACCGCCGATCTCAAGAAGCTGCTGGCCTCAGCGAACATCTGCGACAAGCGCTGGGTCTTCGAGCAGTACGACTCGATGGTCCAGACCAACACCGTGCAGGGCCCCGGCGGCGAGGCTGGTGTCATGCGCATCAAGGGCACGGGAGCGAAGGGCACATCGCTCTCTCCCACCGAAGATCGCGAGCAGAAGCACGCTCCGCGCGAACGCGGTCTCGCCATGGCGCTCGCAGGCAATGGCCGCTGGACCTATCTCGACCCTAAGCTGGGCGCGATGCACGCTGTGGCCGAGGCCGCCCGCAAGGTCGCCTGTACCGGCGCGACTCCTGTCTCCGCAACCAACTGCCTGAACTTCGGCAATCCTGAGAAGCCCGAGATCATGGCGCAGCTCTCCGCCGCCATCGACGGCATCGCCGAAGCCTGTACCGCGCTCGGAACCCCGATCACTGGCGGCAACGTGTCGCTCTACAACGAGACCAAGGGTGTGGGGATCTATCCGACCCCGGTGCTGGGCATCGTCGGGATTATTGATGATGTGACCAAGGCTGTGCCGAGCAGTTTTCAGGAAGCAGGCCTTAAGGTGCTCCTTCTTCAATCGACGACGGAGACGCAAGGCTCCGAAGTCCGCGAGTTCGGCAGCTCGGATTATGCGAAGGCGATTCATTCCGAGCTTTGGGGAACTCCTCCGTGGATCGATATCCAGAGCGAAGCTGCCCTGCACAGAGCACTTAGAAAACTCGCCGACCGCCGTCTCATTCGCTCGGCCAAAGATGTATCCGACGGGGGCCTCGCGGTGGCGCTTGCCGAAAGCTGTTTCCGCAGGAATGTCGGTGTGCATGTGAACCTCGGATCTCTAGGCGCAGAAGGTTCGATTACTGCTTTATTCATGGAGAACGCTGGGGAAGTGATCGTGACCTGTGCGCCCGAAGACTATGGCCAGGTGTGCATGCTTCTCGATGAAGAAGGATCGTACTGGCCGCTCGATCTGGGCGAAACCATGGAAGACAGGGTCGAGATCTTCGCGGGCGACAACGAGTTGATCGACTCGGAGATACCGGACTTGAAGTCGGTGTGGGCTGGGGCTCTGGAGGAGCAGTTGGCCGGTGAGGTGGTGACGGCATGAGCGATCTCCTTTTGCAAGACGAACTCGTAACGAACGAACTTGGAGTGTCAGCCTCCAACGCTGCGCTTCAGAGAAACAGTGGCTCATCGTTTGACGACGAAGACGACGCCACTCCCTTCGACAAGCTCCGCGAAGAGTGCGGCGTGATGGCCATCTACAACCACCCTGACGCCGCGCGCATGACCTACTGGGGGCTCTACTCGCTGCAGCACCGCGGGCAGGAGTCTGCGGGCATCGCCTCGGCCGACGGCCAGAACGTAAACGACATCAAGGGCATGGGCCTTGTCTCCGAGATCTTCACCGATCCCGTGCTCGCGAAGCTTCCTGGCCACATGGCCATCGGCCACACTCGCTACTCGACGACGGGCGACTCCGCGTTGCTGAATGCGCAGCCCATCTCGGTCGAATCAACCAGGGGCCTCATCGCCATCGCGCACAACGGCAATCTGGTCAACCTCGGCAACTCACGCGAGCGGCTGGAGCGCGACGGAGCAGTCTTCCAGACAACCTCCGACTCCGAGATCATCATTCAGCTCATCGCGCACTCCAAGTCCTCTACGTTGGTCGACTGCATCGCCGACTCGCTCTCGCAGGTCGAAGGCGCCTTCTCCATCGTGATGATGACGCGCAACCGCATCTTCGCCGCGCGCGATCCCCACGGCTTCCGTCCGCTCTCGATGGGCCGTATCCTCGGTGTTGACGGCGCACCAGACACCTTCGTCTTCGCCTCGGAGACCTGCGCCTTCGATCTTCTGCACGCCAAGTACGAGCGCGACGTAAAACCCGGCGAACTCGTCATGGTCTCTGAAGACGGCGTGACCTCGCGCTACTTCGACACCAAAACTCCGCAGGCAAGCTGCATCTTCGAGCACGTCTACTTCGCTCGTCCAGACTCGAAGATCTACGGCCGCTGGGTGCAGAAGAGCCGCGAGGAGATGGGCCGACAGCTGGCGCGCGAGTCCGGCGTGTCTGCCGACCTCGTCGTCCCCGTGCCCGACTCCGGCGTTACCGCCGCGCTTGGATACGCCGCCGAATCAGGAATCCCCTTCAACCTCGGCCTCATCCGCAATCACTACGTCGGTCGTACCTTCATTCAACCCGAGCAGCGCGTCCGCGACTTCGGTGTCCGCATGAAGCTCAATCCCGTGCGCTCGCTGCTCGAAGGCAAGCGCGTCATCCTCATCGATGACTCGATCATCCGCGGCACCACCTCGCGCAAGATCGTCCGCATGGTGCGCTCCGCGGGAGCGACCGAGGTGCACATGCGCATCTCCTGTCCGCCGACCATCTCACCCTGCTTCTATGGCGTCGATACGCCCAGCAAGAAAGACCTCATCGCGGCGAATCAGTCCATCGAAGAGATTCGCCAGTACATTGAGGCAGACTCGCTCGCGTATCTCTCGCTCGTCGGACTCACACACTCCTGCACGAAAGGGGAGCCGCTGGATGGCCTGGAGCCTGGCGATTTCTGCACTGCCTGCTATACCGGCGACTATCCCACCCAGTGGATCGATGTCAGCGAGATCCTTCCGGCTACAGCAAGCGTAGGCTAGGTCAGCTTCAGGCTGTTCAAATAATCGAAGTTCATCTTCATGCTTTCGAAGACGGGAAGCTTCGTCTCGTCCTGGTCAAGCAGCGCCAGCTTTACGCCCTGCGCGCGTGCCTGCGAGATCAGCGGCTTCCAGTCGATGCTCCCCTTGCCCAGCTCCACGATGTGCTGCTCGTCGTGTGGTGAGTAGTTCACCGGAGAGTCTGCAACGCGATCCTTCAGGTGGATCATCACCAGGCGGTTCTTGTACTTCTTCATCATAGCGGCGGGGTCCTGTCCTCCCTGCACCAGCCAGTAGAGATCGAACTCGAGCTTCACCAGATCGGAGTCCGTGTTCTTCATCAACACATCGAAGCCTGTCTCGCCGTCAGGCAACCGCTTGAACTCGTAGTTGTGATTGTGAAAGACCAGCTGCATGTCGGCGTTGCGCACCAGCTTGCCCCACTGGTTCAGGTTGTACGCTGCGGACTTGAAGCCTCCCGGCGTACCCCAGTGATTCTCCGGCAGGATGCTGCACACCATGTACTTCAGGCCAAGCTCCTTGGCGTAGCCGATCCTGTCCGGGATGCTGTCGTAGTCGAAGTGGCCGGAGTCGTGACCGAGGCCCGCGTCCTCGACCATCTTCTTCAACTCGGACGCGTGGTGCGTATAGGCGATCGGATACAGCTCTACCTGCGTGAAGCCCGTCGCGCGAATCTTTTTGAGCACACCGGCGAGATCGGCCGGAGCCTCTTTGCGCACCATATAGAGCTGAACCCCGTAGGTCATGCCATCGTGGTTTCCGGCGAAGGCGTGGGAGGCATGCAGGGTGCAGCCTGCAGCTGCGGCCATCGAAGAGAGGTGGAGAAATTCGCGGCGTGTCGTCATCGATCCTTGTCCTGTAAATAGTCCGGTAATTTGTCCTGCAGTGGGTCGTGCGGCTAGCGGGCTTCGCGCTCCGTGGGGTGCGCTGCGGTGAACTCCGAGCAACAGCTCTTTACGGAGGGCTGGAACTCCATCAGCTCGACCCGGGTGAGGTCGGGGTCATAGAGATTGAGCTGCACCTTGCCGTCGCGTCCCGCCTTTGAGGATTTACAGTTGGGGCCTTCGCAGTGGTTGCGCTCGAGCGCGGCGATCGCATCGCTCATATGCGTTACACCAAGAGACATGTGGTCCGATACGCCAAGCTGTTTCAGTGTCGCGTCTGGGCTGATGTTGAGCATGTACTCCAGCCAGTCCGATCCATCCGGCACCTGCTGGCTGATCCAGTCCGTGCTGGTCTCGTCGCG
>DATHJA010000014.1:0-4060 GCA_035316475.1 Edaphobacter sp.
GTGACGGTGCGGGGAGCCTGTGCGGTGGCCTGGGAGCGGCACTGCTGCTCGGTGGAGCGCGGCGTGACGCTGAAGTAGAAGAGCGCGCCGGAGAAGGTCGATCGCGGGTGGGGATTGAAGGCGATGGTGGCGAGAGCGCGCATCCGCGTGGACGTCGACGGGTTGCGGACGTCGAGCGCGAAGGTGCTGAGCTCGGCGTCGCGGCGGGTGAGGGTCCACGCAGAGGGAACGTGGAAGGTGACGCCGTACTGGTGGTCGTGGAAGGTGGTGGCGGCCGGAGTTGTGGGTTCTGTGGCCGTCTGCGCGGCCACGGGGAGAGTGGAGAGGAGCGCCGCGAGGATGAAGGACCGGATCATTCTTCTTTTGACGCTCGAAAGAGAGGGAGGGATCGCGATTTTCATCCGGACTAGGTGGAGCGCATGCGCGGATTGGCAATGGTGTAGGCGACGTCGGTGAGCAGGTTGACGGCGACGTAGGTGAGGCCTACGGCGAGGATGCAGCCCTGGACGAGTGCGTAATCGCGGTTGTAGATGGCGGAGATGGTGAGGCGTCCAATGCCGGGCCAGCTGAAGATGGTCTCGGTGACGATGGCCCCGGCGAGCAGAGAGCCGAACTGCAGGCCGATGACGGTGAGGACGGGGATGAGGGCGTTGCGGAGGGCGTGGCGGTAGACGACGGCGTGCTCGGACAGGCCCTTGGCTCGGGCGGTGCGGATGTAGTCCTGGTTGAGCTCCTCGAGCATGGAGGTGCGGACCATGCGGGTGAGAACTGCGGCGAGGGAGAGTCCGAGAGTAAATGCGGGAAGGATCAGATGGAGGAGGAAATCCAGGGCGCCTCCGTTGCCCGCGGTGGAGACGGGAAGCCAGCCGAGCGAGATGGAGAAGACGATGATCAGGATGGGGCCGAGGGCGAAGTTGGGGAACGAGAGGCCGATGAGGGAGACGACTCCCAGGGTGCGGTCCTGCCAGCGGTTGCGGTGGAGGGCTGAGGCTATTCCCGCGGGGATAGCGGCGGCGATGCCGATGACGAGCGCCGCGAGGGTGAGTGCGAGCGTGTAGGGATAGCGCTGCAGGATGAGGTGAGTGACGGAGTCGTGCAGGCGGAGCGACTGGCCGAGGTCGGAGTGGAAGATTCCGCGCCAGTAGTGGGTGTACTGCTGAAGGAGAGGAGCGTCGAGGCCGTAGGCGTGACGGAGGGCGTCGATGTCGGAAGCCGTGGCTCCTTCGCCTAGCATCTGCACGATGGGGTCGCCGGGGACGAGGTGGATGAGCAGGAAGACGACGGAGACGACGACCCAGAGGACGGGCAGGGTGAAGAGGACGCGGCGCAGGGGGCGCCAGTAGTGGTGGCGTTGTGTGGGCTTATGTACCGCTTCGATCGAAATACCGGGATTCTTCGCTTCGCTCAGAATGACGGCATTTTTGTCCGGCGCGGCTTCTTTATCTCGATCTGTCGTCATTGGGTGGCTTCCCTGCTCTCTTCCTCGTAGGGCACGAGATCGGGGCCAGCGGTGGATTCGACGTTGATGCAGCTGATGCGGTGGTCGGTCATTTGGGCGACGGTGTAGCGGCGGCCGTCGTACTCGATGCTTTCGCCAGGGACAGGGATGTGGCCGAGCTCGGCGAGGAGGAAGCCGGCCAGGGTCTCGACGCCGGCCTCGCGGGGGAACTCCCAGTGGAGTTGGGTGCGCAGGTCGCGGAGCGAGGTGGATCCGTCGAGGGTCATGATGCCGGTAGCGTTGGAGAGTGCGGATCGGGTGATGTCGAACTCGTCGTCGACCTCGCCGACGATCTGCTCGAGGACGTCTTCGGCAGTGACAAGGCCGACGGTGGTTCCGAACTCGTCGACGACGATGGCGATCTGGCGGCGGTGCTTCTGGAAGTCCTGAAGGAGCTCGATGGCGAGCTTGGTCTCGGGGACGACGGTGGGCTGGCGCATGATGTGGCGAATGGTGAGGCCGGACTGTCCGCGGCCTCCGAGGGCGAGCGCGACCGAGCGCAGGTGCATGAAGCGGGAGACGTCCTTGGAGTAGACGATGCCGATGATGTTGTCGGTGCCGGGGCTGGCGGGATCGTAGACGGGGATGCGGGAGTGCTGCTCTTCGACGATGCGGGAGCTGGCCTGCTCGACGGGCATGTCGGCAGGCAGGGAGAAGATCTTGCCGCGGGGGGTCATGATCTCGCGGACGACGACGTAGCTGAGCTCGATGGCGCGGTGGATGATCTCCTCCTGAACGACAGGGAGGAGGCCGACACGGCGGGTGGCGGTAGCGATGAGTTTGAGCTCTTCGGGGGAGTGAACGCCGCCTTCGCCGCTGAGAGGGGCGCGGAAGATGCGCAGGACGACGGTCGCCGAGGAGTTCATCAGCCGCACGATGGGGCGGGTGATGCGGATGAAGACGTCCATGGGCCCGGCGACGGCGAGCGCGATGCGCTCGGTGCGCTGGAGCGCGAGGGATTTGGGGACGAGCTCGCCGAGGAGCACTTCGAAGTAAGTGATGAGCGCGAAGGCGATGATGATAGCGGCTGTGTGAGCGTAGATGAGGGCATGCGGTGGCAGTGTGTGCAGCCAGTCCTTGGCGAAGCGAAGAAGGATGTCGGCGATGGCGGGTTCGCCGACCCAGCCGAGGGCGAGCGAGGCGAGGGTGACGCCGAGCTGCACGGCGGGAAGGAACTCGTCGATGGTGTGCTTGAGCTTGAGGACGGTGACGGCGCCGGGGCGGCCGTGGGCGATGAGCTGCTGGACGCGGGTCTCGCGGACGCTGACCAGGGCAAACTCGGCCGCGACGAAGAAGCTGGTGGCCAGGATGAAAAAGGCGACCAGAATGACGCGAAAGAGGATCCACTCGAGCATTGATGACAAGTGTAATAGCTGCACAAAATCGGGAGCCTCCTTTCGAACGGGCAAAAGGCAGAGCAGTTGATGAAGGCATGTATTGGGAGTATTTTGATGGCAACGGGCCTTGCCTAAAGGAGAGTGCTATGCGGTTTGCTTCAATCTCGTTTGCGCTATTGCTTGCTCCAGCCGTTGCAGTGGCGCAAAGCTCCGGATCGCAGCCCCCGGTGCGAGAGGCGGCCAGGGTGAATCAGTCGCCAGTAGCAGCGCTGCTCTCAAACGTGACCGGAGCATGTCCAGTTGGTCTGCGCGCCCAGCGTCGCGGCATGCCCAACATGGTAATGACCGACGGAAAGGCGCAACGCGAGGCAGGACCGACAGTACGGCTGACCGTCAACAATCTTCAAGATAAGAACATTGTGGGTGCGACGGTGCGGGTACGCGGGTATGGCTCGAAGCCGCAGCTATTTCCGATACAGGGTGTAAGTCCGGCTGGCAAGATGACAAAGACGGTTTCGCTGAAGCTGAACGTTGCCGGAGGAAAGAACGGAGAGGCAGACGTGACCGCGGAGAGATTTGGATCGATCAGCAGGATCTATCTTGAGTCGATGGAGTACGCCGACGGCACGGAGTGGCATGCGGACAGGGAGCAGCCGTGCTCCGTGGAGCCGGATCTGCTGATGCTGGTTGCCAGCAGGTAGTCCCAGCGAAATCAAGAATGTGCGGCACTACGATCGAGATCTGCTGTTTGGAAGTGGATCAGGATTGCGGCTACAAAACGATGGCCCGGAGCTCAATGAGCTGCCGGGCCATCCGATTTCTAAAATTCTCGCTTAGGCGAGAACCTTGGTGACCGACTTGTCGATCGTGTCCTTGGGGACGTAGCCGACGATCTGATCGGCGACCTTGCCATCCTTGAAGATGAGCAGCGCCGGAATTCCGCTGATGCCATAGCGCATCGGGGTCGCGGTGTTGGCGTCAACGTCCATCTTCATGACCTTGAGCTGGCCCTGATAGTGGCTAGCCACTTCGTCCACAACGGGAGCAAGCGCGCGACACGGTCCGCACCAGGCTGCCCAGAAATCCACGAGCACGGGCTGCTCCGATTGAAGGACATCTTTCTCAAAGTTCGAGTCGCTTACTTCAGTTACAAACTGACCTGCCATCTAACTTCCTCCCTAGAGTGCTCTGCGATTGCCACCCAAGCTGGCCGAGCAACCTACAC
>DATHJA010000015.1:0-3631 GCA_035316475.1 Edaphobacter sp.
TCCGACGATACCGCCCAGCACACAGGCCGTCAGCAGTCGCGCGGCCGTACCGGTTGACAGCAGCTCCTGATCGATCTGACTAAAGTTGAATTGAGGAACCAGCATTTTCGATCTGCGAGAGATGGTAGCACCTGCTCTCGCCTCTACCCTTCAAAAGTGCGAAGAACGGTACGTGCGCGCGCATGGCTGCCCGGTCGTGCACAGCACAACCATCTCGGTGAGCCCCTCTGGATGCGCCGCGACCGCGGCAGAGACCGGATCGCCCTCGATGGCTACGACGTAAGCCGCGTACTTCGCAGGATCGGACAAGGCAGCTTTCCAGGTATCGTAGTCGGTCTCGCTCAGGGTCTGCTTCAAAGGGATGCCCGCGCGCTGCAGCGCTCCGACGTGGTCGGAGTTGTACATCAGGATAGGAACGCCGCGAGGAAAGGACTTCAGCTCGTTCGCGATGGCCTGTTCGAAGGCGATGCGGGTAGTCGAGTTCACCATCGCCTCCTTGAGCACCAGGGGAACGCGGTACATCATCGCGACCGCGTTGATGGCGACCAGCAGGAGAGCTACCGGAGGCATCAGCCGCACGACCAACGGCTGCGAGGCCGCCAAGCGCTGCTGCAGCCATCCGGCCGTGATCGCGGCAAAGAGAGCGAACGCCGGAAGCATCTCCACCCCGTAGCGCGAGTTGTAATACGAGTGCGGAAACAGTGGAGGAATGAAGATCGGAATCGATCCGAACGCGATGGAGTAGATGTAGAACGGAAGTGGAATCCAGAGCAGCGTCGAGGCCAGCTCCAGCCGGCGGCGAACCGCGAGGACGAGACCGGCGATCGCCATGGCCGCGACTGCGAAGCCCGTCTCCCACACCGACGCATCGAGCTGCGAGGCGCGAAGATACAGCACCACCGCCCAGACCGGATTGTGCCAGCCGGGATGATGCGAGCCTGTTTTTCCAGTGCGCTGTTCGATCGCCATAGCGGAGTAGGGTCCGCGCATGAAGTCCAGGGCATCGTGGAAGAAGTGCTGATTGTAGGCAAGCCACGCAATCGGGCCAGCAACGGCAAGAACGGTGAAGATTGCGAAGCTCGCCGTGACTTTAGGCCGAACCTTCTGGGAACGAAGGATCGTCCAGGCCACAACGCACCACACCGCAGCACCGAAGATCCAGCCATCGTAGCGGGTAAGAACTGCGGCCAGGATGAGCAGGCCAAGGGCGATCAGCCTTCCCTTGACTGCGGCCACGCGCGCATCGCGTATCGCGGCCACACACTCCATCGTCAGCAGTGTCGCCCAGATGACGATGGCCAGAAAGAGCGGCTCGGTCATCGCTGTGGTCGACAGGTAGAGCAGGTTAGGATTCAGCCCATAGAACGCCGTAGCCACAACGGCCCACTGCGGAGGCACCACGCGACGCGCCAGCCGGTAGAACCCCGCGGCAGACAACACGTAGCACAGCAGCGATGGCCACGCTCCGGCAAGGCCGTTCTGCCACCACTCCATCTTCTGGATGAAGGGCAGCATCAGTAGGTGCGACAGAGGAAGCCACACACCGCCCAGCTGAATCAACCCGGGGTTTCGCGTGTCGAGGATCCGGCGGGCAATGCCCAGATGCGCCACCGCATCGCCGTAGAGAAGGAGATAGTCGTGCCCCATGCACACGATCAGTGCGATAAAGGCGAAGGCCACAGCGGCAATCGCGACCGGCATCGCCTCTTCCCGCTTCGCCGGGCGAACCTCGAAGCTCAGCGTCGGCAGAGGCTCGCTCGTCTTGCCGCGAAGCTGCCGTCTACGAGCTCGCATACTCAAGGTGCGAGATCTCCTTGAATAGCTTGAATCGCTCATCGATCTCTTCGCGGGTCACGTTCTGCAGCCGCTCGGTCCCGAACCTCTCCACGGCAAATGAGCCCATCACGCCGCCATAGAACATCGCCGTGCGAAAGACCGCGGGCGTCAGCTCAGGCTGCGAGGCGAGGTAGCCATAGAAGCCTCCGGCAAAGGAGTCGCCGGCGCCGGTCGGATCGACCACCTCGGCCAGCGGAAGCGCTGGAGCGCGGAAGGGGTGACAGGCGAGAACTCCGTGCGTGAAGGAGCGGTCGCTGAAGAACGCCGTCGCACCGTACTCGCCATGCTTGACGATCAGGGTCTTCGGCCCCATCTCCAGAACCTTGTTCGCGGCAAGCACGAGGTTACGGTCACCGGCCAGCATGCGGACTTCGCCATCATTGATCAGCAGCACGTCCAACTCGCGCAGCACCTTGGCAAGGTTCTCTGCATGGTCGGCGATCCAGTAGTTCATGGTGTCGCCACAGACCATGCGCACATTGGACATCTGGCTGCGCACGCGAGCCTGCAGGACCGGATCGATGTTGGCGAGAAAGAGAAAATCGCTGTCCTTGTAAGCGTCGGGGATCTTGGGCTCGAAGGTCTGGAAGACGTTCAGGTCCGTGCCCAGCGTCTTGGCCTCGTTTAGGTTCTGAACATAGGAGCCGGTCCAATGAAAGCTCAGACCATCGGCATGTTCGATGCCGCGTGTGTCGATTCCGCGTTTGGCGAAGACGGCCTCGTGCTCGTCGGTAAAGTCCCTGCCGACGACCCCGATCACGCGAACATCGGTAAAGTAGCTGGCGGCAAGGGCAAAGTGCGTGGCCGCTCCACCCAGGCAGTTGGCCACCGATCCGCTTGGCGTCTCAATGCTGTCGAACGCAACCGATCCTACGACGAGTATGGACAATCAAACCCTCTTTCTGAACATGAATTGAACTTGCAAACGAACTAGAGATATCTCTTGAGCAGCAGGGCCAGCTTCTTCTGGACTTCCGCCGGAATCGTCTTGCGGTCGGTGAGAATGGCATACTTCAGCGCATCGCCGCAGGCGCAGGTCCTCTCCTTCGGCATGGCCGCGACGGCGGCGCGGACGACCTTTTCCGCATTGGCCGCGTTCTGATGTATGACGGCAACGATCTGGTCGACGGTGACGTCGTCATGGCCTTCACGCCAGCAGTCGTAGTCGGTGACCATGGCCATCGTCGCGTAGCATATCTCGGCCTCGCGGGCCAGCTTCGCCTCCTGTAGGTTGGTCATCCCGATGACATCGGCGCCCCAGCTGCGATAGAGATTCGATTCGGCGCGCGTCGAAAACTGCGGCCCTTCCATACAAACGTAGGTGCCGCCGCTCTTGCCGACGACGCCAACCGCATCGCAGGCCTTTTTGAAGGCGGACGACACCGTAGCGCAGACCGGATCGCCGAAGGCGACGTGCGCCACGATGCCCTCACCAAAGAAGGTAGATATGCGCGCAAAGGTGCGGTCGATGAACTGGTCGGGCATGACGAAGTCGGTGGGCTTGTGCTCTTCCTTAAGCGAGCCAACGGCGGAGACGGAGAGGATCCGCTCTACTCCCAGCGACTTCATGGCGTAGATGTTGGCGCGGAAGTTGAGCTCGGTCGGCAGCAGGCGATGTCCGCGGCCGTGGCGTGCAAGAAACGCCACCTGGCGTCCTTCCAGCTCTCCCAGAACAAATGCGTCTGAAGGATCGCCGAACGGGGTCGTCACCCACTCTTCACTGATATTCGTCAACCCCGGCATGGCATACAGCCCGCTGCCACCGATGATTCCAATCTCTGCTTTCTTCAAGTGC
>DATHJA010000016.1:0-2834 GCA_035316475.1 Edaphobacter sp.
CGCCGCGACCCATCCGGCTTCGGCGCAACGACATAGGGTGTATTTCGATTCAGGGCGCCTGCGTCCACCATCATCGTCGTGCCGTCGGGAAAGATCATGAGCGACGAGTTTCCCCGCCCGGTCGAGATGTGGTGAATCTCCAGCGTTCCAGGCCTCCACGGCGACAACGTCTCCCCGCCCTGAGCCTCGCGTCCGGCCCCACTCTGCGCCCAAAGCCTCGGCCTGCCGACGGCAAGCAGCGCCGCGGAGCCGGTGGAAAGAAACTCACGTCGTGTCGGCATGGGTCTATCCTACCGTCGCACATGGCCTAACCGTCGCACCTGCCTAACGCCCGGTTCTCTGTGCTAGCCTGAGCCATGCGCGAGGTCACGGTCTTCGTGGGCGGCTCCATCGGATCGGAGCCTTATTCTCCGCGAACCTGGTCCGGGATCACAGCCTGGCTCCTCAAAGCCATGGAGGCCGAGGGCTTGCTCGAGAAGGCCGTGGGGATCCGGGTCCCCAGGGTGCCCAACTCCCTTCTGCTGGCGAAGAACTTCACCCGCAACCGGACTGTATGGCGGAAACACTTTTACTTCGACCCCGCCTATCGTCGCGCGCTCACCCGGGCCGCGAAGACTGTCCCTGTGTCCGGCTCGACGCTGATGCAGATCGGCCACATGTTCTCGCTCCCCGACGCCTTTCCAGCCCACAAGTGCATCTCTTACCACGATGGCAATCTCCCCGAACTGCTCGCCAGCGGCTTCGGCATCGAAGGGGTCTCGCGCCGCCGTATCGACCAGGCCCTCCACTATGAGGAGCATGCCGCCCGCGAGATGACCGCTATCTTCACCTTCAGCGAGTACCTCCGCCAATCCTTTATCCGCAACTACGGCGTGGCCGGGGACCGCGTCTTCAACGTCGGCGGAGCCATCAATCTGGCCGAAATCCCCGGAGCCGATCCGGAGAAGGACTATCACGCCGCGCGGATTCTCTTCATCGGAACCGAGTTCGTCCGCAAGGGCGGGCCTCAGCTCCTCCAGGCCTTCCGTATCGTGCGCGAATCGATCCCCTCCGCCGAGCTGCACATCGTCGGCCCAACACAGATCGCCAATCTTCCCCCCGGAGCCTTCCTCCACGGCCATCTGTCCAAGTCTGATCCCGAGCAGCAGGCCAAGCTCGAGTCGCTCTTCCGCGACTCGACGCTCTTCGTTCTGCCCTCGCTCTACGAGCCCTTCGGCATTGCTCCGCTCGAGGCCATGCTCTATCAGCTTCCCGCCGTCGTCACCAACGACTGGGCGCTGCGCGAGTTCGTCACCCCTGGCGTCAACGGAGCCCTGGTCGAGAAAGGCTCGGTCGAAGACCTCGCCACCCGGCTCACGCAACTGCTCTCCAACCCCGACCGCCTCGCCGAGATGGGACGGCAGGGACGCGAGATGGTGCTTGCCCGGTATACCTGGCCGTCCGTAGTCGATCGCATGGCCGCAGTCATCCGGTCGCTCTAAAAAAGAAGGGACCCGTCAGGGTCCCTTCTTTACTCCTTATACATTCGACCGTTTTAGGCCGCCCGACGCAGCGATATTCCGCGCCGCTTTATGGCGGTTGCCAGCGCTCCGACTCCGGTTCCAAACAGGGCCAGCGTACCCGGCTCGGGCACGGGGCTTGTGGCGGGCTGGGCGTCGATCTGGAAGGGGATGGTGGCGAGTTCGTCGAAGTCATTCGGCGTCAGCCCACCCAGAATCGTGTAGCTCCCGTTGTAGAGCCCTGGGGTCAGTCCCAGGGGGAGGTCGACCGTAAACAGGATTCCGTCTGCGCTAGTGCCAGCCGGAATGCTGGCCGGAAAGTTTGCGAACAGCAGATCATCGAGCACCAGGGGGCTGTCGATGTTGAAGCTGCTGCCGTTCAGGAAGAGATCGACGTTGTTGTCGGTGTTGTCGAGCTCGGCCGGAAAGGAGACCGTCGTTCCGATGGTGCCGGGGATTACGATCGGATCGTCCGCAAGCGCGCTGACTCCGCCAAGGTGGATGACGATAGGGTCAGCAAATGTCCGCGAGGGAACCGCAAGCAGGACTGCGAACATAAACACGGTAAGCGAAAGATAAGTCTTTTTGATCATCTGTTTTTTCTCCAGGTATTTCGTGGTCTGACTTCGCCCCGACTCCATTTACTGGTTCGAAGGCAGTGTAGCTCGAAGGCTGCCGCCGAAGCTGCCGCCGGTATAGGTTCCAGTGAATTTTTCGACCACCGCCGCTCCGGGCGTGCCTGCCGAGGACGGGAAGGTGACGATGACCGTGGCCGAGGCTCCGGGCTGTATATCCCCGAACACTGCCGGGAGAGGAGAGCCCGCAGCACTTCCCAAAGTGGCTCCCGTAAGCTGCACGTTCTGTGCAGTTCCGGTACCGCCGTTCTTCACGGCTATCAGTGCCTGGTAGCCTCCGGAGATCGCGGTGAGCGTGGCGCTGGTTGTGAGCTTCACCGTACCCTGAACCGCGGGCACCGTGAAGTAGGCCACCGCGGGATCGTGGTCGCTGATGCGGGTGGGGCTGGTGGCATCGTTCAGGTTCACCAGCGGGAAGTCCGCGTCGAGGTGCGCGTACACCAGCCGCGTATTTGTCGGGACGAGGTCCTGAGTCACGAGAACATGATCCAGCACCTGTGCGCTTCCAGTCTCCACGTAGCTCTGGCGCTGATCCGCAGGTAGCAGAGTCACCAGATCAACCAGCGGAGGATTCGCGAGTCCCGCCACAGGAGGCGTTACGACCTGATTGGCCGGGACCGGGGTGCCCTTGGTCACGCCGATCGCGTCGACGAAACCGTCGGAGAACTCGAAGGAGTTATAGTCGCCTACCGTGACCACG
>DATHJA010000017.1:0-36851 GCA_035316475.1 Edaphobacter sp.
GAAGGAGAGGGCGTCGATGCGGTCTTCGATGCGGTGCTGGGCGGCGGTGATGAGTTCTGCCGCGGCGGAGGGTGTGGGGGCGCGGAGGTCGGCTACGAAGTCGGCGATGGTGAAATCGGTCTCGTGGCCGATGGCGGAGACAATGGGGAGCTCGGACGCAGCGATAATGCGGGCCAGGGCCTCGTCGTTGAAGGAGGCGAGGTCTTCCATGGAGCCGCCACCGCGGGCGATGAGGATGAGATCGACGAGCCCGGGGTTGCGATTGAACCAACGAATGCCTGCGGCGACGGAGCCGGGGCTGGAGGCTCCCTGCATGACCGCCGGATAGACGAGCAGATTGAGCCGCGCGTGACGGCGGCGGACGACGGTGACGATGTCGCGGATGACGGCTCCCGCAGGTGAGGTGACGATGCCGATGGTGCGCGGGAAGGGCGGGAGAGGCCGCTTGTGGGAGGCGTCGAAGAGGCCTTCCGCGAGGAGACGGGCTTTGAGCTGCTCGAAGGCGAGCTGAAGGGAACCCGCGCCGCGAGGCTCCATGGTTTCGGCGATGAGCTGGAGCTGGCCGCGGGATTCGTAGACGGAGATGCGGCCGCGGACAAGGACGGCGAGGCCGTCGGTGGGGCGGAAGCGGAGGAGCTGGGCCTGACGGCGGAAGAGGACGACGGGGAGTTGCGCGTCTGCGTCCTTGAGGGTGAAGTAAAGGTGGCCGGAGGGAGCGGGGCGGCAGTTGGAGATCTCACCCTCGACCCAGAGATCAATGTGAGTGGATTCGATCTGCTGCCGGATGCTGCCGACGAGATCGGCTACGGTCCAGATGCGACGCTCAGGGATGGAAGGAGGGGGCTGGACTACAGGAACTTCAGGAGCCGGGGAGCTAGCTGCGTCGAAGAGGGAGAGGGTTGCCTGGTCCGGGTCCGGAGCTGGGTCTGGAGTGCGGGAGGAGCGCGACTTGCCCCTGCCGGCTCGGAGGCTGGCGAGAGTAGGCGGATTTTTCTCCCGTTGAGACATATAAGGCTGAGTCTAGCAGGGCGAAGCAGGTGCCGGTGAGCGAGAAGACCGGCTGTTCCAGCCCTCTGGAGGAGAAGAAAACGCTGGGGTAAAGGAAGATTCTTCTACCGGCGGAAGTGTCCAAGAAGCCAGAGAATCAGGCTCAGAACGACGCTAATAACGATGGAGCTGGCGAGCGGAAAGGATACTGTCCAGCCGCGCCCCTTCCAGGAGAAGTCGCCCGGCAGGCGCCCCAGAGGGATGTTCATTCGCGAGGAGAGAGTAAAGAGCACCCCGACGAAGACGAGGAGGAGGCCGAGACCGATCAGGATGCGTCCTAGATCTGACATGGATCCGACATGGGACGAGCCTCAGAGTTAAGCGCTGGCGAGCATCGCGTTGGCTTCGCGAAGAAGATCGGCGGGCTGGCAGGGCTTGGTAAGCACCCCAACCGGCTTGAGCAGACGGTCGGCTTGCTGCCGCACACGATGCAGATTTGCGTAGAGACCGGTCAGAACGAGGATCTGGCAGGAAGGAAATTCCCGGTTGATATCGTCCACGAGAGCGATGCCGTCACGGCCGGGCATGGTGATATCGCACAGAAGCAGATCGGGAGAGAAGTCGCGCGCGCAGTCAAGCGCCTGTTCGGCGGAGTAGCGGGCACAGGCCTCGTAGCCGCTTCTTTCGAAGATCAGGCATAGCGTGTCGGCGACCAGGCGATCGTCGTCCACAATCAGGACGCGCTGAGAAAGAGACTCCATATGGTGCGTTCTCGAAGACATGACACAGGGGCATGGAGCACTTCGGATACCAGACCGGATAGAACTGTCTCAGAGTAATCAGAAGAGCCGAAGATGTCGAATGAAAAATCGATCAAATCACGAAAGCGATAGCGTCGAAATGGCGAAGATGGGGGCGCTCTGCTAAGGTGGCAAAAGGCTGAAGGAGACTGACGGAGAGGATGGCCTCACATTGCATATTTTTGCACTGATCGCGGGCTGCATATGCTGCTCGGCTGTCTTCCTGGATGCCTTCCAGACCATCATCCTTCCCCGAAGAGCCACGGGGCGATTCCGGATTACGCGGATGTTCCTGATCGTGACCTGGAAGCCATGGAAGGCGCTGGCGGAGCGAACCCGCTCGACCCGGGCCCGGGAGCAGATCTACAGCGTCTATGGCCCGCTTTCTCTGATCCTGCTGCTGCTGCTGTGGGCGATGCTGCTGATTCTGGGCTTCGGGCTCTTTTACTTTGCCATAGGGACTCCCTTTACCGATGTGATGGGAGTACAAACCCGGGCGGGGCTCTCGCAATTTCGCACAGCGCTGTATGTCAGCGGAACGACGCTGTTCACACTGGGGCTGGGCGATGTGGTTCCGCACAGCATGGCGGCCCGCACACTGATCATCTGCGAGTCGGGCGTGGGGCTGGGTTTTGTGGCGCTGGTGATCGGATATCTTCCGGTGCTGTATCAGGCTTTCTCTCGACGCGAGGTGAACATTGCGCTGCTGGACGCGCGGGCGGGATCGCCTCCGACGGCGGCAGAGCTGCTGCGCCGGCACAGCTTCGAAGGCAGCGAAGAAGCGCTGATCGACCTGCTGGCCGAGTGGGAGCGATGGTCGGCGGAGATCCTGGAGTCGCACATCTCCTATCCGATCCTCTGCTACTACCGCTCGCAGCACGATAGCCAGAGCTGGCTTTCGGCGCTGGTGTCGATCCTGGATACGTGCGCTCTGCTGATCTCGGTCCTCGAAGGGCCGGCGTCGCGACAGGCGCAGTTGACGTTCGTGATGGCGCGCCATGCCCTGATCGACCTGGGAAACGTCTTTCATATCCAGGAGCAGAGGGTGTGGGCGGAGCAGGAGGGAAGAGAGCGGCTGCCCCAGAAGGACTTCGACCGGCTGTGCGATGTGCTGGGAGAGGTAAGGCTGCGGTTATGCGGTGACAGAGCCTCGGCCGACCGGCTGCATACGATCCGCGCGTTATACGAGCCGCATGCTGGCGCGCTCTCGGACTATCTGAGGATGCCGCTGCCGGCCTGGGTCCCGGTCGTCAAGGAGAAGGACCAGTGGCGGCTGCTCTCGAAGCTGCGCTCAGAGGCGCAAGCGGGTGGGCGACAGGGAGCTATGATCGGTGGCCGCGCCGTCGCTGCAGCGTTCCTGCACGACGAACACGACCACTGAGGATCATGAAGCTTATGAGGCTTAGGGGGCGACGGGACCTGCGCCTGCGCCTGCGCCCGCTGCCGCGGTGGGGTTGAGCTTCTGTGCGGCGATCATGCCGGCCGCGCCCTTGGCGTCCTTGTCCTTGAGCTGGGCGTAGATCTTTTTGGCCATCTCAGGCTTGTTCTCGGCCTCGTAGAGGTCGGCGAGCTGCAACTGGGCCGTTCCGGAGGGAACCGCGGAGCTGGGGTGAGCGGTGAGATCGTTGTAGACCTCGATCGCCTGAGCATCGCGACTGGTCTGGCGGTAGAGCTGGGCGAGAGCCAGCTTCGCAAGCGAGGCGAGGTCGCTGTTCCAGCCACCGGCTACCTGCTTGAGGGTGCTTTCTGCCTGGCCACTCTGGCCCACCTCGACATAAGTGAGACCCGCGAAGTACCGGGCCAGCTTGCCGCTGGAGGTCATGCCGTAGTCGTCGGCGACCTTGACGAAGAGCTGGTTGGCGGCCTTGGCGCGCTCAGCGGCCGAGGCAAAGGTTTTGACGCCGGGAGGAATCTGCTGCCCGGGAGCGGCGAGCGGAGTCTGGTAGGCCTGCATCGCTGCGCCGAAGGCAGTGTCAGCCTGTCCACTGCGATGACTGAAGATGAAGGCGCCCACGGCAAGGATGACGATCAGCACGGCGGCGATAGAGCCCACCAGGATGAGCCGGCGGCGGTTGTCACTAGCCCATTCGAGGCCGTGCTGGGCGGTGTCGACAAACTGATCGTGTTTTAGAGCTTGGCGGGTTTGCTGGTCCACTGGTTTGGATCTTCCTTTACCTGCTGCGGAGAATTTCCACACGGGAGCTGTGGCTCCGACGCGAAGGTTCAGTTTATCAGCCGGAGGAGGTTTTCCTCTATCTCATAGGCACTCAAAGAGAAGTTTTGCCAAAAAAGCAATTCGGTGGGAAACTTTTCTTCCGTCTCCAACTCTTTCTTTTCTGGCGTTGAAGTCATTTGGCGCGTCCAATAGTCTGTGCAGATTAGCCTTTCCGTAGACGGCCGTTCCAAACGGACGGTTCAAAATAAGGAGGAAGCAAGTGTCGATCGTACCGGCACGCAGAAAAACCGATCTATGCCAATAGAACCGCCAGTCCAGAGCGAGGTCGTAGACCGGCAGATCAATAAGCTTTCGGGCCTGCGATTTCAATGGCTCTCCTTTCCAAGAGAGCTTGAAGACCGCTTTGAGGCGGAGACTATCGCGCGCAGATCGAGACGCCTGTGGCTGGAAGGCTTCCTGGCAATCGTTCTGTTCGATCTCTTCCTGATTGCGGATTACTATGGCTCGCACGAGCAGTTCCGGCAGGCCTTCGCGGTCCGGCTGCTTATCGTAACGCCGATATGCCTGCTGGTGAACGCAAGCATGCTGCGCCAGCCAGGCAGGGTCTTTCGCGAGTCGAGCATCGCGGCGGCGGCATGCCTGGCAGGGCTGACACAGCTCTATCTGGAATCGAACCGCAGCCGGGTGTCGTCGGCCTACGTGCAGATGGTGGTGCTGGCGGTCATCCTGTTCACCAACATCGTCATGCGCCTCAGACTCCCCTACGCGCTCGCCACTTCGATCGTGATGCTGACAGGAGACGGCGTCTTCCTGTGGATGGATCGAATGCTGAGCCTTGGCGACAAGATCTTTGGGCTGGGACTGGCGATTGGAACGACTGCGGTGACCCTGGTCGCGAACTACAGCTCCTGCAGGGAGGAGCGGCTGAACTTTCTGCTTCATCTGCGCGGCGAGCTTCTGGTGGCCGACCTGAACCGGCTGAACGTGCAGCTGCTCCACAGGTCGGAGAGCGACGCGCTGACCGGGCTGGCAAACCGGCATTCGTTCGATACGCAGTACATCGAGATGTGGAAGAAGGCGACGGCCTCGAGTACAGCTCTGTCGGTGATTCTCGTCGATGTGGACTACTTCAAACAGCTGAACGACCGCTATGGCCATCTTTATGGCGACGAGGTCCTCAAGAGGATCGGTTCGCTGCTGCAACAGGCTCTGCGCGTGAAGGACGATTATGCTGCACGATTTGGCGGCGAGGAGTTCGTCATCCTGCTGCCCGCCACTCCCGAGACCGCAGCCATTCAGGTAGCCGAACGGCTGCGCAAGATGGTCGAGCTGGCGGGCTTTCCTGCTCTTGACCCTTCCCAGGGGCCGTACGATACCAGCATTCGGGCCACGGTCAGCTGTGGCGTCGCGACGATCTATCCCACGACCCGCGATATACCGGAGCGGTTGCTCGAGGCCACCGACAAGGCGCTGTACCAGGCCAAGGCAGAAGGTCGCAACCGGGTGTGCTGTGCGCCGCAGAAGGCGGGAGTGAGGCTCTCCTGACGTTACTTGATATCGCGCCAGTTCTTCCCGACGCCGATCTCGGCAACGATGGGGACGGAGAACTCGGCAACATGCTCCATCTCGTGCTTCACAAGCTGCTCGAGCTCCTCTGACTCCTGGGGAACGACGTCGAAGAGAAGCTCGTCATGGACCTGCAGGGTCATGCGCGAGCGCAGCTTGCGGCGAAGGATCTCGGCATCGATGCGGAGCATGGCCAGCTTGATGAGGTCGGCGGCGGTTCCCTGGAGCGGCGTGTTGACAGCCGTCCGCTCGGCGAAGCCGCGCATGTTGGCGTTGCGCGACTGGATGTCGGGGATGGGGCGGACGCGGCCGAAGGAGGTGCGGACGGCCTGTTCGCGACGGACGGTGGCGAGGATCTCTTCGATGAAGCGCTGCACGCCTTTGTAGCGCTCAAAGTAGCGCTCGATGTATTCGCGCGCTGTCTTCTGATCGATGCCGAGCTGCGCGGCAAGGCCGAAGGGAGAGATGCCGTAGACGATGCCGAAGTTGACGGCCTTGGCGCGATTGCGAGTCTCTTTGTCCATGGTGGCGGCGTCGACGCCGAAGACTTCGGAGGCGGTGAGGGTATGGATGTCCTTGCCGGTGCGGTAGGCGTCGAGGAGCAGGGGGTCCTGCGAGAAGTGGGCCATCAGGCGCAGCTCGATCTGCGAGTAGTCGGCGGACATGAGCACGTTGCCTGGGGCTGCGATAAAGGCGGCACGGATCTCGCGGCCCACGGTGGTGCGGATGGGGATGTTCTGCAGGTTGGGGTTGATGGACGAGAGGCGTCCGGTGGCTGCGCCTACCTGGTTGAAGGTAGTGTGGATGCGGCCTTCAGGATCGGCTAGCGAGGGCAGCGTGTCGAGGTAGGTGCCCTTGAGCTTCTGAAGCTGGCGGTACTCGATGACGAGCGCGGCGATGGGGTGCGTTTCGGCGAGCTCGTCGAGGACGTCCTGCGCGGTGGAGACGACCTTACCCTTGCCGTACTTCATGGGCTTGGGGAGGAGCATCTTGTTGAAGAGCACGTCGCCGAGTTGCTTGGGCGAGTTGATGTTGAAGCGGTGACCACTCTCGGAGTAGATCTTCTCGGCGAGGTTGTCGATCTCGACGGCGAGGCGGGTGGACATCTCGCGGAGGAATTCGGGATCGATGCGAACACCGGTCTGCTCCATGCGGAGGAGGACAGAGACGAGAGGAAGATCGATGGTCTCGTAGACCTGCTGTAACGGCGAAACAGTTTTTTCTGTTTCCGGATCCGTGCTCTCTGCCTCCTTCTTGTCGGCGAAGAGCATTTCGGTGGTGACGGCTCCTCCGAGCGCGGGATCGTCGGCGAGGATATTGTGCTCCGTGGGAGTGTAGTCGGCGATCTGCTGGCCGAGGACAGTGGCCAGCCGGACGATGGCTGCCGCGGCTTCGGGAAGACGCTTCGGGTCAGCAGGGTTTTCCTTCGTTGGTTGATGAATAAGCGTGCGACCTGCGCTACGGGCGGTGATATCGGGAAGCGTGTGCGAGCCGTGCGTGGGGTTGATGAGGTAGCTGAGGAGCATAACATCGCTACGTATGCCGGCAAGCGTTATGTCGTGCGGGCCGAGAGCGCGGAGGACGGCCTTGAGGTCGTGGAGGTCTTTGGGAAGAGTGGGGTCGGTGAGGGCTTCTTTGATGCCGGGATCGTCAATGGAGACCTCGAGGGCGAAGTGATCGTTGACGGCGAGCCCGAGACGGCCGGCTGGGTCTTCCTGTTTTATGGGTGCCGGAATGATCGACTCTGTGGTGGATTGAGCACCGAAGAGGGACATGTTCTCGGCGGGTGGAGGCTCGGGTTCGGCGCCGTCTTCGGTGGGTTCGGCGGCGATCTCTTCGGCGATGGCCTGTGCGTCTTCAGAGATGGCGAGGGCCAGGCCGTTGGGAAGTTTCGTCGCAGGGTTGATGGCGCGGGCCTCTTCGAGCAGGTGTTTGATCTGCACGACGGTGGGCTTTAGCTCGTAGGTGAGGACGGTGGCATCGGCGGCAGGAGCCAGCTCTTTGAGCAGGGTGGTGAACTCAAGCTCGCCGAAGAGGTCGCGGCAGGCGGCGAGGTCGGGCGGCTGGGTACGCATCGCATCGAGCGAGTACTCGATAGGGACCTCGGTGTGAATGGTGACGAGTTCTTTCGACAGCAGGATGTTGTCGCGGTTGTTGGCAAGGGACTCGCGGTAGGTCTTGCGCTTGATGGCGTCGGGCGTGGCAGTAGCGGCGTCGATGGCGGCTTCGACGGTGCCGAACTGCTGGATGAGTTCGACGGAGCCTTTGTCGCCGATGCCGGGGGCGCCGGGGATGTTGTCGACGGAGTCGCCGCGAAGGGCCATGACGTCGATGACACGCTCAGGAAGCACACCGAGATTGGCCTCGACACCGGCGGGATCGAGGATGAGGTTGTCTTTGGTGGGGTTGAGGATGGAGACGTCTTCGGTGACGAGCTGCATCATGTCCTTGTCGGAGGAGACGACGTAGACGTGGTGGCCGAGCGCGGCAAGCTTATGGGACAGCGTGCCGATGACGTCATCGGCCTCGAAGCCTTCGTAGTAGAGGATAGGAATGCGAAAGGCCTCGAGGGCGCGGCGGATGTAGGGCTGCTGCTGGATGAGGTCGGGTGGCGTCTCCGTACGATTAGCCTTGTAGCCGCCGTATTCGATGATCTCGAACTGCTGGGTCTTGATGTTGAATTTTTTGACGTCCTTCATCTGCGCGGCCATCTCGTTGCGATGGAGGGGAGCGCCGACGTCATAGATCGCAGCTAAATATTCAGGTTGAAAGTCCTTGCGCAGCTTGTTGATCATGTTGACGAAGACGTAGGTCGCCGCGGTGGGAATGCCGGTGCGCGTAGACATTGGCCGCGAGCGCTGCATGGCGTGATAGGCGCGGAAGATGAAAGCCATCGAGTCGAGGAGGTAGATGGGGGGCTTCTTGCTTCCGGAGGTCTTCGGTTCAACAGATTTGGTGGGCGTCTTTGCCATAGCCTTTTGATGGTAGCGCGTTGCGCGGAGAGTGGTGGTAGAGAAGCGGATCTCTCCACTCCGCTACGCTTCGGTCGAGATGACACGGTTTTGAGAGGTTACAGGATCAACATGCAGTCGCCATAGGAGAAGAAGCGGTAGCGCTCGCGGGCGGCGTGGTTGTAGGCGGCCAGCACCGCTTCCCTGTCTGCGAAGGCACTGACCAACATAAGCAGCGTGGACTGCGGGAGATGGAAGTTGGTGAGCAGGCCGCTGACGACGCGGAACTGATAGCCGGGGCTGAGGAAGATGCTGGTCTCGCCGGAGTGGGGGTGAAGGCGGAGGCCTGCATGGGGCTCGAAGGTATCGGTGGACGCGATGTGGGCGCAGTGCTCCAGGGTGCGCGTGGTAGTGGTTCCGGCGGCGAGGATGCGGCGCTTTTCGCGCAGGGCCTGATTGATGGCCTCAGCAGTGGCAGCGGGAAGAGTGTAGTGCTCGGCGTGGAGATGAATGTCTTCGACGTTTTCGGCGCGGACGGGCTGAAAGGTTCCCAGGCCGACATGAAGAGTGATGGTCTCGACCTGGACGCCGCGGGCGCGTATCCGGCCGAGGATCTCCGGAGTGAAGTGAAGACCCGCGGTGGGCGCGGCGGCTGAGCCGGATTCGTGAGACCTCGTCTTTTGGGCATAGACGGTCTGGTAACGCTCGCGGTCCTCGAGGGTGTCGCCGCGATGAATGTAGGGAGGCAGCGGCATGTGGCCGATGCGATCGAGGATGGCGCGGAAGTCTTCTGTGGGCTGAAAGCGCAGGGTGCGCTCGCCATATTCGTCAGCGGCAATCACCTCGGCCTCCAGAAGAGGGACGGAGGAATCGGAGGCGGCGAAGTGAAGACGCTCGCCGGGCTGCACCTTGCGGCCGGGGCGGACGAGGGCGGTCCACTCGTGCGGGCCTAGCTGCTGGGTGAGGAGAACTTCGACGCGTCCGGTGGGGTCGGGTGAGCTGGTCTGTGTGGCTGCTCCGCGGGCTCGCGTTGCATACAGACGCGCGGGGATGACGCGGCTGTCGTTGAGGATAAGCAGGTCGTCAGGGTGAAGGAGCTCTGGCAGGTTGCGGAAGAAGTCGTCGCGATACTCGCCTGCGGCGCGGTCGAGGACAAGCATGCGGCTGGAGCCTCGGACCGGGGGAGGCGTCTGCGCGATGAGCTCCTCGGGGAGATCGAAATGGAAGTCGGCGACGCGCACTGAATCAAGTTTAGAGCGAATTTGAGAGAGATTGTTGCGTGGTTGAACCGCAGGTCCTTCGACTGCGCCTTTTGCTTCGCAAAAGCTCCGCTCAGGATGACACTTCAGGGGTTAGTCTCGGCGAGTTGTACTGCACGGTCGAGCGCGGACTGCACCTGCTCCCGATCGGCAACCACAGGGAGGGTCCAGGCGACAGTAACTTTGGAGAAGGGCTTGGGGATCATGAAGCGGTCCCAGGAGCGGAGGATCCAGGCACGGCTGGGGTGAAGATAGACGGCGCCAACGGGAGCATCGACCAGCGCCGCGAGCTGTGTGACGCCGGGCTTGGCCTTCAGCGCGGGGCCGCGCGGACCATCGACGGTGATGGCGATGTAGTTTTTCTCATCGTAGGCGCGTTGCAGGTTGCGCAGGCCGACGGCTCCGTCGCGCGAGCTGGAACCACGGATAGCGACAAAGCCTAGCCGCTCCGCCGTGCGGGCGATCAGCTCGCCGTCGAAGCTGCGGCTGATGAGGATGTGCAGATTGCCGTTGCGGAAGCGCCATACGCAGGCCAGCAGGCAGCGGTGCCAGATGGCGTAGATCAAGGGCGGTGGCGTGTGGTACTGGGGGATCATGCCTGGCTCGCAGACATCCTCGTACCGCAGCGTCACCCCGAGCAGGCAGATGACCATGTAGGCCAGCGGCGGGATGATGGCGAGCATGAGGCGCTGCTTGAAGGTGTAGCTCTGGGCTGCGGATTCAGGCACGTAACGAGTTTACTTTCCTGTTCGAACCGATGTAATCAGGGCCGTCATTTTTAGCTGTACTTGAGCCAGCGCATGATCTCGGGCAGGTTTGGACGCTTGCCGTACATAAGAATGCCGACCCGATAGATACGGCTGGCTACCCAGAGAATCACATAGATCGTCACGATCATCAGCGCGATGGAGAGCCCTATCTCCCATGCTGGCGGCGTGGCCAGCGAGATGCGCAGGTACATAATCAGCGGCGTGCAAAACGGGATGAATGAGATGATGCGTGCAACCGGGCCGTTGGGATTGGTGATGACCGGAGCCAGCGCGAACATGCAGCCCGCCAGCGGCATTACAAGAAACATGTTGAGCTGCTGCAGCTCCTGCTCGGAGTTGACCATGGCGCCGAGTGCGGCGGCGATGGAGGAGTAGAGCAGGTAGCCGAGCAGAAAGTAGACGACGAAGAAGATGATCTGCATCGCGCTGAGCGAGACATGCACTTTGCCGCCCGCGACCGCTCCGATCAGAGAGCTGCTGGTCAGCAGAATCGCCGTCAGCAGCCAGACCGCAACCTGCGTAAGGCCGACCGAGCCCACCCCAATGACCTTGCCGGCCATCATCTCCTCAGGCTTGATGGTTGCCAGCAGCACCTCGAAGACGCGGGAGGTCTTCTCTTCAATGATAGAGCGGGCGACGTTCATCCCATAGAGCAGGATGACCATGTACATCAGGAAGAAAAGCACGTAGATGGCGACAAAGCTTGAGGTCGTATCGGCGTTCTTGCCGGCCTGCGTAGTATCGACATTTACAGGCTCCATCAAGGAGTCAACATCGCGCGAGACAAGGCCATCATGCGAGAGGCGCTCGCGCATCAGCACGGTGCGCAGTGCCGTAGTGATGGTGTTCTTGGTGCCGAAATCCGCCGTCGAGCGCGGGGTATAGGCAAAGCTGGGCCGCTCGTTGGGCTCGGCTGCTGGAGTGATCCAGAGGTAGCCGTCGATCTGCTTGTCGGCGAGCATGGAGTCGAGCGAGGCCCGGGTTGCGCTGTTGCCCGGGGAGATGACATCGACGGTCATCCGGCTGTCTTTACCGCTCTCGAGCTCCTTCTGGAGATCGGTCGCGAGCTGCTGATCGGGAGAGACGATGGTGATGTGCGAGGTCGACTTCGCCTTTCCACCCGCGATGACGGAGCCCACGATGCCTCCGCCCATCAGCAGCGGAATCATCAGGGTGGAGATGAGAAAAGCCTTGGTGCGAACACGCTCCAGATACTCTCGCTTGGCGATAAGCCAGACATTACGCATCGACGCGGTCTCCTACGGTTTCGATAAAGATCTCTTCCAGTGTGGGCTCCATCACCTCGAACCGGGTGATGCGGGCCTTGGAGATAGCCTCTGCAAGCAAGGGCTGCGCGTCCGCGCCATCGCGGAGCTTGATCTCGGCCATGCCGTTGTAGTTTTTGGCGTTCTCTACCGAAGGATGATTCAGGAAGGAGGCGTCTCCCTCGAAGACCATCTGAATGCGGTTCTTCGGGTAGCGCGACTTGATCTCCTGCATGGGGCCGGAGAGAACAAGATGGCCGCGATGGATGAGGCAGATCGAATCGCAAAGCTTCTCGACCTGGTCCATGCGGTGCGTCGAAAACAGTATCGTCTTCCCCTGTTTATTCAGGTCGAGCAGGGTGTCCTGCAACAGGCCGGCATTTACCGGGTCGAGACCGCTGAAGGGCTCGTCCATGATGATGAGCTCCGGCTCGTGGAGCAGCGCCGCAATGAACTGAATCTTCTGCTGCATTCCCTTGGACAACTCTTCGGTCTTCTTGGGAATGGCCTCGGTGATCTCCATACGCTCGCACCAGGCATGGGCGCGCTTGCTGGCTGTGGTCGCGTCGAGCCCGTGCAGCTCGCCCAGGAAGATGAGCTGGTCAATCACCTTCATCTTCTTGTACAGCCCGCGCTCTTCAGGCAGGTAGCCGACGCGATGGAGGTTCTTGCGATCGAAGGCCTGATCGAAGAGGGTGACCGAACCTGAATCCGGCACCGTCATGCCGATCATCATGCGGATCGAAGAGGTTTTGCCGGAGCCGTTGGGACCGAGCAGGCCGAACATGCTTCCCTGCTCGATGGAGAAACTCAGGCTGTCAACGGCGACCTTGGTGTCGTAGGCTTTGCGGACTTTCTCGAGTTCAACGATGGCCATGGAATTCCGAGTGTTGAGTTATGGCCAGTTTAGCAGGAGCTCCCGCGTGCTTCGCTTTATTGCAGCTGACGGTAGATCGATTGGAGATCGAAGTTGTTCCAGGCTTCGGCAAGCTTTCCATCCTGGAGCCTGGCGAGGCACATGCCGCTGAAGGTAACCCGCTTTCCCGTTGCGGGCCAGCCCAATCCATCTCCGGTGTGCACCGCTGTCACGATGCAGCGCGCCACCGTCATATCTCCCTCGGTGACTGTCTGGGCCACATCGACATGGACATTGGAGAAGCTGGAGCGAAGCTGTTTGTGAAAGATTTTGAACGCCCATCTGCCGTCCACCTTCGAGCCATCCGGATGCTCGAGACCGTGTGTTTCGGCGTCGGGAAGCGACATTTCATCGATGGCCTCTTCACGGCCCTTGTTCCACACTTCTTCGAACCACTTCTCCAAAAACGTCATGCTGCGGGATCTCCAACGAAGTCAAACGATTGTCCTGCGGGGCCCGGTCTCCTGAGAGACCTCTGAATTATAGGACTCGCAGCAGACCATCCGCCACAGAGGTCGAAAGATTGGTGGCGGCGAAGCTTGATAGCATCGATTCGTGGTGGAACTCTCGACTCCAGTCAAATTTGTGAAGCGCGTAGGTGAGCGGGTGGCCGCGGCCCTGGCCCAACGCGGAGTCGAGACCGTGGAGGACCTTCTCTATCATCTGCCGTTCCGTTATGAAGACCGCCTGAATCCGCTGCCGATCCGCGAGCTGAAGGCTGGCGCGATGGCTTCGATCGTCGGCGAGGTGCGTGGCTCAGTTTTGCTGCGCACCAGGTCAATGCCGATCTTCGAGATGACCGTCGGTCAGGGTCTAGACAGCGTGAAGTGCATGTGGTTCCACGGCTCATACCTGAAGGACAAGTTTCACGCAGGACAGATGGTCGCTCTTTACGGAAAGCTTGAGGCCTCGCGATCGACCGCTGGCAAATTCAAGATGATCCAGCCCCAGTTCGAGATCCTGCCCGCGCTGGATTCGCCCGAGGCAGAGTTCGTCTCGCTTGAGGTAGGGCGCATCGTCCCTGTGTATGAGTTTCTGGGCGGAACGACAGCCTGGGGGGCAAAGCTCACCTCGCGCTGGCTGCGGCGAGTGGTCTGGACTCTGCTCGAGGAGCTACGTGAGGGCGAGCCTCTTGTTCCAGAGACGTTGCCCGCGGGGTTGCTGGAGCGCTTGAAGCTTCCGGGAAGGCTTGAGGCTCTTCGCACAGTCCACTTTCCCGAAGCGGGCACGCCGATTCCAGAGCTGATGTCAGCGACGACTCCAGGCCACCGGCGCTTGATCTTCGAGGAGCTGTTTTATCTGGAGTTGGGGCTCGAGCTAAAGCGCCGGCGCCTGCGTGAGCGCGAGGGAATCACCTTCGTGACGGGCGAGAATGTGCGCAAGGCGCTCAAACAGATTCTTCCCTTTCACCCAACAACGGCGCAGAAACGCGTGCTGGGAGAGATCGCCGCGGATATGCGCAGGCCGCAGCCGATGCGAAGGCTGCTGCAGGGCGACGTGGGCTCGGGCAAGACGATCGTCGCCATGCAGGCGGCGCTGATTGCGATTGAGAACGGCTGCCAGGCGGCCCTGATGGCTCCCACCGAGATCCTCGCCACGCAGCACTATCTTTCGGCGCGCAAGCTTCTGGCTGATGCTATCTCGCCGCGTACGGGACGGCCCTATCGCGTGACTTTGCTGACGGGCTCGCTCGATGAAGCGGCCAAGCGCGAGGCGCGAGGAAGGATCTATCGCGGTGAGGCCGATCTTGCCATTGGAACGCACGCGCTGATCGAGGAGAAGGTCGACTTCGACAATCTCGGCCTTGTGATCGTCGACGAGCAGCATCGCTTCGGCGTGCAGCAACGCTTCCGGTTGATGAAGAAGCCGGGACCGGATGGAAGATCGGCGGAACCGGATGTCCTGGTAATGACCGCGACGCCGATTCCGAGAACGCTGGCACTGACGCTCTACGGCGATCTGGAGACAAGCGTGATCGATGAACTTCCACCGGGTCGAACCCCTATCGTGACGCGGCGAACCACCGAGGAGCGCGCCGGGGATGTCTGGGACTTTGTGCGCAAACAAGTGGCCTCAGGAAGACAGGCCTACATCGTCTACCCGGTGATCGAAGGCGCAAAAGACGACCAGCCGGAGCTGGACTTCGCGCACGACGAGACTGCCCAGGAACTCCAAGAACCAGAGACCAGTGCGAAGGCTGCGAAGAAGAAAAAGGCTGCAAAGACGGAGAAGCTCTTCCCGAAAAAGCCGTTGCGCGCGGCAAGCGATATGTATGAGGAGCTTCGGGCCGGGGCGCTCGCCGGACTGCGGCTCGGACTGCTGCACGGGCGGCTGAGCGCCGACGACAAGGAAGTCGTCATGCGGCGCTTTCAGCGTGGCGAGATCGATGTCCTGATCGCAACCACTGTCATTGAAGTCGGCGTCGATGTTCCCAACGCCACGGTCATGGTGATCGAGCACGCAGAGCGCTTCGGTCTGGCCCAGATGCATCAGTTGCGGGGACGCGTGGGCCGCGGCTCCGCGAAGAGCTACTGCATCCTGATGACTGGCGGAAGAGTGAGCGAGCAGGCTGAGGCCCGGCTGGACGCAATGGTCGCGACGCAGAATGGGTTCGAGCTCGCCGAGTTGGATCTGGAGCAGCGCGGTCCGGGCGAGTTCTTCGGAACACGTCAGGCCGGCATGCCCGAGTTTCGCGTCGCCAATCTGATCCGCGACCGAAAGGTGCTGGAGCAGGCCAAGGTTGAGGCGGCGCGCTTTGTCGAAAGGCCCGACCCAGCCCTGACCGCGGAAGAACGCGATCAGGTGTGGGCAAGGCTCAAGCAGCAATGGCAGCGCCGCTATGGTCTGGTGGAAGCGTAGCGGTCTGGTGGAAGCGTAGCGAAGGAGGCCGGGTCGGAACAGGAGTGCTAGCTCTGTTTTCGCCTGCCCGGCCTCTCGAACCGTCAGGAGGCGATGGCGGGGTCGAATTCCACGCGCGACGGCGCGAAGGATTTCTTAGGACCACGCTTCCGGGCGACGAGCACGCGAATACGCTCGATCATCTCGGCCGGAGAGTTGGCGCCTTTGGGGAGAAACACATCGGCACAGCAGGCACGGTCGCCGGAACCAGAGGTGCCGGAGACGATCATGGCGGGCAGTGCGGGCTGGAGCTGCTTGGCACGGCGAACAAGCTCATTGCCATCCATCTGGGGCATGTTGAGGCCACTGAGCAGAAGATCGAGCGAGCCCGGCATCGATTGCTCGACCACCTCGAGCGCGTGCTGTGGGGAGAGAGCCGGAATCACGCGATAGCCGCGAGTCTCCAGCAGGAAGGTTCGTACAGAAAGAGCTTGTTCGTTGTCATCTACGCAAAGAATCGTCTTCTTAGGCCGCAAGGCAGTCTCGTTTTCTGCCGGCGCGGCCGTAACGGCGGCTCCGGCGGATGGACCGGGCGAGCGGATCGGCTGGTTTGCGGTCCGCGCTCCCGGATGGTTCACGCTTCCCCGCCAGTCCGACCGAGACGTCTCAGAGAAACGATGGGTCATCCGCTCCTGAGAGGAGCAGACGGAAGAAACAAAGTTCTCCCGTCTGCTCCATTGAAGGAACAGTGCCACCGTCCGAGGCGCATGGCCGGACCGCGGGGTGAGAGAGAAGCTCATGGGAACAGGTTGCCATGCGAGGCTTCGTCGAAATGCAATCAATCGGTCTGCGGGATGGCCGTATTCTGCGGCGCCAGGAAAAAAGGCGGCTCGCAGCCGGCTGCGTTGCAGGCAGCGATGGTGCGTTTCGAAGACTCGCAACTGTTCGGCAGTCGAGCGTCTCTCAACTCAGGTTGTCAGTAGTACAGGGCGAAAGACTCATCAGCAATGTGCCGCACGTTGCATGCGGGAACATCGTTAACGCTTGCCAAGAGTATGAAGAGATAACCGCCAGCGCAACGGCGAAGCTAGAGCGAAAAGCGGTCCGTTTAGGTCTTGCGCATCCACCGCGCTGTGAATTAGCCGCGAATTTATTGACGATTCACAGGACCGCCCTGTTGAAATTAAGTGCATCACGGCAGGAAAAAGCGTCCCGTTGCAACAGGAATGGTGCGCCCACCAACGAACACTTCCGAAACTTTGCCTCCGTCGAGCTTCGCCGAGAGGTAAAGACGGCTCGGACGGCGCATCTCAACTCCCTGCTCGAAGACGACGGTCTTTCCGCTCACAGCGCGTCCATGCCGCACCAGCCATGCAATCGCCGGACCAGCGGCCGATCCGGTAGCCGGGTCTTCTCCGCTGTAGAACTGCATGCGTGCGTGCCAGTCCACCCCCTCGCGGCCCTCGGCGGGCGTCACGAAATAAAAGAACTTCGCGCCATGCCGCTCAAGATAGTTCTGCACAGCTGCGTTCCGGGGGACAGCTAGCGTTCGCGCCACCTCCATCGAGCGGAGCGGGACCATGCAGAAGGGGTTCCCGGTGCTGACGGTCTGGACCGGAAGACTGGCGTCGATGTCCTCCAACGCGAAGCCGAGCGCCCCCACCAGCTCCGCGCGATCCTGCGGTGGCCCAAAGACCGGATCATTCTGCCGCATAGTTCCGAAGATCCCCTGCTCGCCCTGCTGCGGGGCCGTGAAGCGGACGGGGATCGTACCGACCGCAAGGTCCAGCGCGATGGTCTCCTCGCCCCGCAGGAGAGGGTGGTTCCAGTAGAGCCAGCTTGCCGTCCCGAGCGTGGGATGCCCGGCGAAGGGAAGCTCCTCCTCGGTGGTGAAGATGCGAACCTGGACGCCGCGCTCGCGCTCGATCTCCGGCGAGCGCGGAAAGAGGAAGGTCGTCTCCGAAAGGTTGGTCTCGCGCGCGATCGCCTGCATCTCCGAGTCCCCAAGGCCGCGCGCGTCGGTAAAGATGGCCAGCTGGTTTCCCTCAAGCGGAGCCTCGGCGAAGACGTCGACCAGAGCGTAATCGAAGGCTACGTGCGCGGTCGCGGGCGGCAATGGCGGAGTTGACATGATAGTTCCCCAAGTCTATGGTTTGGTTAGACCGCAATCAGGCCAACCTGCCTGATGCTAGCTGAGCTAGCCGCGGTACGAAAGATTTGACGCCAAATGACGATGACGCCCAACACGGCCCCGATGCTCTGCTGCTGTCGCAGCGTGGCTCGGGTGTGCCGGTGAGCGAATCGAAGTAAAGCGTCTTCGAGTAGCGCAACGACCCACCCCAAGCCACCGCGCCGGGTGGGTTTTCTGTCTCGGGCCCGCTGGCAAAATCTAAACTTGGGGCAGACGCCCCGGAAGGTAGAACGAAGATGTCACTGCGTATCAATGATGTAGCTCCAGACTTTACCGCCGAAACGACCCATGGCACCATTCGCTTTCACGAGTGGATTGGCGATAACTGGGCCGTTCTGTTCTCGCACCCCAAGGACTTTACGCCGGTGTGCACCACCGAGCTGGGCGCGGTCGGGTCGCTCGAGCAGCAGTTTGCCGCACGCGGAGCGAAGGTGATCGGCCTGAGCGTCGACCCGGTGGAGAACCATGGCAAGTGGGCCAAGGACATCGAAGAGGTCACAGGCTCGCCGGTGAACTTCCCGGTTATCGGCGATACGGAGCTCAAGGTTGCCAAGCTGTATGACATGCTCCCCGGCGACGCCGGCGACAGCTGCGAGGGCCGCACGCCCGCCGATAACGCTACCGTCCGCATGGTGTTCGTGGTCGGCCCCGACAAGCGCATCAAGCTGACCCTGGCCTATCCGATGACGACCGGGCGGAACTTCGACGAGATCATCCGTGTGCTGGACTCCATGCAGCTGACCGCAAAGCACAAGGTGGCGACGCCGGCCAACTGGAAACCGGGCGAGGACGTCATCATCACCGGTGCTGTCTCGAACGAAGACGCCGACAAGATCTTCCCCGGCTACAAGACCGTGAAGCCGTATCTGCGTACAACGGCACAGCCGAAGTAAGGTAATCTGTTCTGCATCCCCCTCCGCCGTGCCGCTTGTGCGGCGGAGAGAAGAGCACCGATGGCGAAGTGGCTAACGCGCTGGTCTGCAAAACCAGTATTCGCGGGTTCAATTCCCGCTCGGTGCTCCAAATCCTCCTCCCAAGACGTCCGAAGAAGTCCGAGACCCCTCGAAAATAGAATAGATATAGTAGTTTATTATCCGCTGCCGCTTGGTCGCGTCCGTTGACATCCGGGGCAAGTAGGGGCAACATTAGGGGCAAGTGGGGCATTTTAAAAATCAGATGCCCCCAGCAAGGAGAAGCTGCCTAGGATGCCTCTTACCGATACTGCTATCCGCAACGCCAAGCCCGGAGACAAGCCAATCCGTCTTTCCGACGGTGGCATGCAAGTCATCGAGCTTCGGCGGGTTTGGCCAGTCCTCGATTACGAGCCCACCGGCCCGTACTGGGACCTAACCTTTGTGTCAAAGAGTTAGCGGCCAGCTGCATCGAGACGCTGGCAGTGGGAGCAGAGAATGCGGCCGAGACCAGTCCCCCACTTAAAGTAGTAAGCTTCGATGTTGTTGCCTTCTGTACAGGCGTTGTTGTCGTGGTACTTGGTTTCTCCGGGGCGGGTTGAGTGCCATGGTTGAATACGAGCCATTACTAACTCTCCTTGTAAGTCGTTACTGCGCTTAGGTTGACAACCGGAGGAGAGCCAGAAAAACTAAGTTTCGCTGACCAATCCGGTCGGTGGATCAGTGGAGGAGGCAGGATGGCGTAGGAACCTTTATGCCTCCTCTACTGGAACTTCGGTTTTCTTGCCGATATAACCGGCATTTCCCAACAATTCAGGGATATGTGTTCCTCCTCGCGTCAGGCGGCCGTAGCAGAACTCACCCTTAATTCAAGTAATTTCACAATTTCCTCAATAGACCAGACGTGATCCGCAATCCCCTGGCGAACGTTCAAATTCCTAACATGCCGGTGATGATACGAGGCGCAAGCTGTGCTCAAACAATCCATAAACAGATAATCAGTTAATTTCTGCTTTATGTCAATTATTATTTGACAAACATCGAGAATTATCTGACTATCTGATTATGCTATTCAAGGCCGATGAGCTTCGGGATGAAGAGATGGCAGTGATCGAGAAGATTGAAGAGGTGCGCAAGAGTCTTAGACACAACCTTGCTGTGCCTAGACGATGGACTGGTCTTCTCAGTCGAAACACATTCGCCCGTGCAATCAGACAGTCAAACAGTATTGAGGGCTACAACGTAACTGCTGAAGATGCTATTGCGGCAGCGGAAGGAGAAGAACCGCTTGATGCGAACAAAGAGACTTGGTACGCGATAACTGGCTATCGAAACGCGCTGACTTTTGTACTTCAGCTAGCGAAAGACCCTAATTTCAATTACAACGAAGGCTTCTTGCGTGGCCTTCATTTCATGATGGTTCAACATGACCTCAGCAAGAACCCCGGTAACTGGAGACCCGGAACGATTTACGTCAGACAGGAATCTACTGGGGAAGTAGTGTATGAAGGCCCAGATGTGGAATATGTTCCAGGGCTGATTGAAGAACTTGTTGAATATCTAAACGACATTGATGACACCCCTCACGCTCTCATCAAAGGCGCAATGGCCCATTTGAATCTCGTAATGATTCATCCGTTTTCCGATGGAAATGGAAGAATGGCGCGATGCCTACAAACTCTTGTTTTGGCGCGTGAAGGTATTCTTCAATCCGAATTTTCTTCAATAGAAGAGTATTTGGGAAGGAACACGAAAGATTATTACGAGGTACTTTCGAAGACTGGGGATGGCTCTTGGAAACCAAAGAGAAGTACCCGCGAATGGATTCAATTCAATTTACTGGCGCATTATCGACAGGCCACGACCCTACTCGGCAGGTCGAAGGTTATTGATCTGTTGTGGCAAGAGATGGATCAGAGGATACGTCAACAAGGGCTTCCAGAACGGCTTTTATTTGCCGTAGTGGATGCTGCGCTGGGCTATAAGGTAAGAAACGCAAGCTACAGGAACGTCGCGGGGTTGAACGAAAATATCGCCAGCCGTGATCTTAAGACTGCGGTGGATGCTGGCTTTCTTATTGCATCTGGAGAAAAGCGCGGAAGATTGTACGCGGGATCACCGCAAATCAGAGCGGTCTTCGATAAGCTAAAGAGCGAATATCTACCCCCGATACCAAGTCCATTCGGCCTTACGCAGCTTGTACTTCCTAACCCTCAGTAGCTTCTCTAATGATCCGAGCAGCGGCTTGATTCACGTCCTCGCCGGTCGTTTCTTCAGCGGAGTAAGCGATCCCCACGGGATATTCTTCAGAATGAATTCCCTCGGCCCGATCAACTTCACTTCAACAAAATTCGGCTCGGTTTTTACTGCGATAACCTTGAACGGCCCATTCTGTCCTAGAACAGAGACTTCGTCGCCTTTTTTGGGGATATAGCGGTAGTTCGGCATACCCAAAGCCTACGCCGCGAGTGATCTCATCGCATCCTGTGGATTTTCAAACTGCACCACTACCGCATTCCCGCAGGGCTCATGAGCCGGACCGACTCTCCGACTGGCGACCAGCGATGGAATCAGGCTTGCGCCTCCGATTTTTTCTATTTTTCTGTTTCTCGGATATAGGGCGGGTTTGGGGGTCGATTCATCCGGAGGGGATAGGGGGCGGACAAATAAATTACCAGACTTCGAATCTACGGCTATTCGAACACCAGCAGGACGAATGCTCTTGCGCTCGTTTGTGGCGACGCGAGAGGAAACGTTTGCAGGTGAATCCCTCCATACCGCGAGATCTCCCGAGCCAAAATTCGCACACGATGTTCAATCTTTAATGACAAGATTTAAAAGACAACGCTCCTTCTCAAAAATGGGTAACAGCATGTTGGTGGGGGCAACTCTGGGGGCAACCAAAAAGAGGTTCGCCGAATTTATCTATATATATCAGATACTTACAATGACTATTCGGCTCCCGCTCGGGCTCCAAAAAATCAGTAATTTATAGGCAACTTCTCGAACCCAAAATAACCACGATAAGCTGATAAGTATTACCCGTCTCGACGAGTTGTCGTGATGAAAGACCATGCCGGCTGGTTGCTCCAGAATGATTGGTCCGCCCGGTATCGTCCTTGCGCAGCACGATCAAGCGTGTGGGTTCGGCCGCCACGTAGCATAGGGTGTCGACAGCAGCGACCTGGCCGGAAAAGAGCTGCCAACCAGCGGCACTTCCCTATCTATTTTCCGGACTTTACTGCCAACCGCCTCCAAGCGCAGCATATAACTGCACCAGCGAAAGCGCTTCATTCTGCTGTGCAATTGCAAGGTTTAACTGCGCCGTAAACAGGTTGGTATCCGTAGTAAGCACCTCGAGGTAAGCCGTCGCTCCACTCTGATAGCGTAGGCGGGCAAGTCTGGTGGAATCGTCGGCTGCGGCCACCAGTTTTTGCTGTTGCTCGCGATAAGCCCGCTGCTTGTCTGCTGCGATCAAAGCGTTTGATACATCCCGAAAGGCTGTGAGAATAGTCTTCTGATAGTTGAGGACCATCTCTTTCTTCGTCTCCTCCGAAAGCTGAAGCTGGCCACGAAGCTTGCCTCCTGCAAAGATCGGCTGCGTCAGCGATCCAATACCGTAAACCGTCTCGGCGCCAGACTTGAACATATCCGGGAAGCTGTCTCCGCCCACGCCGCCTGAACCACTGATGGAAAGCTGCGGAAAGAACTGGGCACGAGCCACGCCGATGTTGGCGTTTGCAGCCATCAATTGCGCCTCGGCCTGCTGGACGTCCGGACGACGCTCCAGTAGCTGGGACGGCAAGCCGACGGGCAAAGCCGACGGAGGAGGAATGAGAGCTGTCGGGTCGATGTGTGTCACCGGCCCCGGCGTATCCCCTACGAGCAGCTTGAGTGCATTCTCGTCCTGCTGAATCTGTTGCTTCAACTGCGGAATCTGCGAGGTTGCCGTATACAGCAACTGTTCCGCCTGGCGAAGGTCGGAAAGCGGAACGGAACCACCGTCCGACAATCGACGGGTCAAGTCGACCGAATCCTGCCGCGACTTCACCGTCTGCTCAGCGATTGCGAGTTGAGTATCCAACGCCCGCAGTGAAAAATACGTGCTCGCCACCTGCTGTACCAGAGTCAGCCGAACCGCTTTCTGAGCCCATTGTTGAGCCAAGAGCGTATCGCGCGCTGCTTCGGTCTGTCTCCTGTAGAGTCCCCAGAAGTCCGGTGTCCAGGCAGCTGAAAGATTGAACCCACCGAACACCAGAGGATTAGAGATAGTGGTGCCTCCAATCGAAGGAATGTCGGCTCCCGCTCCAGAACCACCGGCGTTTACGGTTGGAAACTGCTGGGCTCGGGTGATCTTTACCTGCGCCTGCTGCTCGAGAACTCTTTGCGCGGCGATCCGGAGATCATAGTTATTAGTTAGTGCCTTCGAAATCAAGGCCTGTAACTCTGGCTCCTTGAATATCTGCGACCACTGCTGATCTCCAAGTGAGTCTTTGGCTGCACTGGAGACCGCCGCGTCATCGGAACCGCGAAATTCAGGAGGAGCCGGGACCTGGGGACGAACGTACTTCGGCCCGACCTTGCAACCCGAGAGTATAAGTAAGCAGGCAAAGCCGACCAAGCCGATAGGGAGATTCGGGAACTTCCTCATACGTGACCTCCGGTGGTCTGATCGTTTGAAACGCTCATTTGCTGCAGCCCCGCGGCCTTTCCGGCAGCAACCGGATCCAAATCGGGCTTGGAGTCCATCGTGGTTCCCCTTCCACCTTTTGTATATCGATGAGAGAGATATTCCACGACGGAGAACGCTACCGGAACAAACAGGATGCCGATCAGACTGGACAACGTCATACCGCCGACAACAACAGTCCCAAGGATCCGGCGCGAAACCGAACCTGCCCCTTCGGCCACCCACAGAGGCAAGCAGCCGAAAATGAAGGCGAGAGCCGTCATAATGATTGGCCTGAAACGCAGGCGAGCCGCATTCAGTGCCGCCTCCGCGATGCTCTGACCGCTCTCATAGTTGACCTTCGCAAACTCGACGATCAAGATGGCGTTCTTCGCTGAAAGACCGATCAGCATGACGAGACCGATGGTGGCGAAGACGTCGTTCTCAAGAGAGCGAGCGTTCAGGGCCAGATATGCACCCAGGATCGCAACCGGCGTGCTCAGCAGCACGCTGAATGGGAGTGTCCAGCTCTCATAGAGAGCTGCCAGAATCAGAAATACGAATACGATTGAAAGTGCAAAAACCACCCATGCCGGAAGCCCCTGCGCAGCCTTGTGCTCCTGGAAGGACATGCCCGAATAGTCAAAGCCCATTCCGTCAGGCATTGTTTGATGGTAGGTATCTTCAAGCGCCTTCATGATCTGGCCGGAGCTGTACCCCGGGGTGCCCACGATATTTATCGTTACAGCGTTGTATTCGTTGAAGCGATAAATAAATTCCGGGCCGTTGATCTTTTTGACGTTGACCAGCGCGGCCAAAGGAACCTGACTTCCGTTTGCGCTGCGGACATAGAACTGATTGATGTTTTCAATCTTGCTTCTCGTGTCGGCTTCTGCTTCAACGTAGGTCTGCCATTGGCGGCCAAACCGGTTGAAGTAGTTCGTCAAATAGCCGCCCATGAATGTCTGCATGGTGGCGTAGACATCAGAGAGCAGCACCTGCTGTTGTACAACCTTATCTTTATCGACCGATGCATAGAGCTGCGGCACCGCCGGAAGATAGGACGGAATGGCGGCAGCAATCTCCGGTCGCTTCTTGAGTCCTCCAAGAAACGCACCGAGATTCTTGGTCAGAAAATCCGGATCGTCATTGCCGGAGCGGTCCTGCAGTACAAAAGTTACACCTCCCGATGTTCCAACACCTGGAATAGAAGGTGGAGGAAAGCTGAAGGCGATGCCATCAGGATTGCCTGCGAGTTGCTTCGCCATATTTTGCTGGATTGCGGCGAACTGTTCTTCCTTAGACTTTCGTAGGTCCCAATCCTTAAGCGAGACAAAAAAGAAAGCAGTGTTGGTGCTCTGTGTCTGGGTCAGAAGGCTGAAGCCGTTGACCTGAATAACGCCACGCACTCCCGGGGTCTTCAACAGGGCATCCGAAACTCGTAGCGCAGCCTGATCGGTGCGCTTCAATGACGAGGCATCCGGAAGCTGCAGCGCGACGAAGGCATAGCCCTGGTCTTCGATCGGAATAAATCCTGTCGGCAGTCGCCCGCCGAAGAGCACCGCGGCGAATCCAATGACGACCAGCAGCAGCATCGAGAAACCCGACTTGTGCAACAGAACGCTCGATGTGGATACGTAACGGTCGGTCGCGCGTCCGAAGAAACGGTTGAACCACTTATAGAACCGCGTAAGTGCCCCATTGCTCTTCAGATTATTTTTTGGTTTAAGCAGTAGCGAAGCAAGTGCAGGACTCAGGGAGAGTGCGTTGAACGCTGAGATAATGACGGAGATCGCGATGGTAATTGCAAACTGCTGATACAGGCGCCCGGTAATACCGGGAATTGCGGCGGTGGGGATAAACACGGCCGCCAGAATTAGCGCGATAGCAACAACCGGGCCGGAGACTTCCTCCATAGCCTTATAGGTTGCGTCCACCGGAGTCATGCCTTCATCGATGTGGTGCTCCACTGCCTCCACCACGATGATGGCATCGTCCACCACCAGGCCGATCGCCAGCACAAGACCGAATAACGAGAGCGTGTTGATGGAAAAACCCAGGAGCGGAAAGATGATGAACGTACCAATCAGGGATACTGGTACGGCCAGCAGGGGGATCAACGTCGCGCGCCATCCCTGAAGGAAGATGAACACCACGATGACAACGAGCACAAGCGCTTCAACCAGCGTGATGACGATCTCGTGAAGACCGGCCGTTACGGCTTTGGTGGTATCGAGCGGGATGTCATACTTCAGCCCTGACGGGAAGTTCCCTGAGAGCTCTTTCATACGCTGACTGACAAGTTTGGCAACCTGTACAGCATTAGAACCAGGCAACTGATACACGCCGAACACGCCCGACGGTGCCTTGTTATAGCGTCCATTTAGGGTGTAGTACTGCGCGCCCAATTCGATACGCGCGACATCGCCGAGGTGCAGCACCGATCCATCCGGGTTTGCACGAACAACGATCTTCGAAAACTCCTCCGGAGTAACCAGACGACCTTCAGTGCGGACCGTGTAGGTAAATTGCTGAGCATCAGGGGAAGGCTCACCCCCGATTTGTCCAGCCGGATTCACATTATTCTGCGTCTGCAGGGCGGCGATAATCTCCGGGGCTGTGACCCCCAGCTTTGCAAGCTGATCGGGCTTCACCCAGACACGCAGTGCATACTGACCACCGAAGACCTGCACACGCGCCACACCGGGAACGCGCGTGATCTCGTCTTGAAGCTTGATGATGGCGTAATTGGTCAGAAACTGTGCATCGTACTTGCCCTCTGGAGAAGACAAAGCCACGATCATCAGCGGCGACGTCAGCGACTTCTGCACCGTAATTCCACCAACGGTAGCCTGCGCGGGAAGCTGAGCCTGTGCCTGTGAGACACGCAGCTGGGTGAGAATCTGGTCTGTGTCAGGATTCGTCTTTACATCGAAGTCCGTAAAGATCTGCGATTGACCATTGTTTGCATTAACTGAATACATGTACAGCATGTTGTCCACGCCAGTGATCTGCTGCTCAAGTGGGGTAGAAACAGACTGCAAAAGCGTCTTCGCATCAGCGCCCGAATAGTTGGCGGTCACTGAAATCTCAGGCGGCGCGATATCAGGAAACTGTGCTGTGGGCAACGTCAGCATGGATACGGTGCCCAGAATGACCGTGAGAATCGCAATTACAATCGCCACAATGGGGCGGCGAATGAAAAACTTTGACATTACTTCCCTCCGGCTACATCGCCGGCCCCAGACGCCACAGCTGTGTGCGGCGCTACCGGTGCCCCTTCGCCAAGTTTCTGTAAGTTGTCAGTGATGATTGTTGTTCCTGGCTTGAGACCACTCAGGACCACCACATCCGACCCGACTTCCGGCCCAACCGTTATGTTCACAACGTGTACTTTCTTATCCGTACCCACAGTGAACACCTGTTTCTGTCCTTGCAGATCCGATACGACTGCCTGCGGAATCAGAATGGCGTTTTGGCGCATCTCGGTGTTCGCGGTTATGCGTCCGAACTGACCCGGACGCAGCGTATTGCCGGAATTTGGGAAGGACGCTGCAATCCGGATTGCTCCCGTCTGCTGGTTCATCTGCCGATCAACAAAGACAATCTTTCCTGGGTACGGATAAGTGCTTCCATCGGCTAAATGCAATGTCAGCGGGACGTCCGACGCCCCCTTCAACAGATCGCTGCCGCCGTTCTTCAGGCGCCCGGCTAGTGCAAGATACTCAGCGTCTGAGATTGAGAAGTAAACCTTGATAGGATCCATCTGAGAAACAGCCGTCAGTACAGCCTGAGGACTGACGAGATTTCCCACCTGAGTCGTAGCCTGTCCGGAGACCCCTGTTATTAAAGAGCGAACCTGCGTGAATCCCAGATTCAATTTGGCCGTCTCTACGCTTGCCTGTGCGGCCGCGATCGATGCCTGAGCTGCCTTCACCGCAGCTTCCTGTTGAATCTCCTGCTGCTTTTCCGTGTCAAGCGTGCTTTGCGCAATTGCCCGCTGCGCTGCAAGCGGCGTATCACGCGCGACATTAATCTTGGCCAGGCCCAATTGAGCCTGCGCCTGGCCAAGTGAACCTTGCGCCTGACCGACTTGAGCCTGCGCCTGATCTAAAAGTGCCTGAAAGGGTCTCGGGTCGATTTCGAACAAGACCTGCCCCTTTTGAACCACGGAACCTTCGCGATAGAGTTGCCGCACAAGATACCCCGAGACCTGCGGCTGAATCTGGGCGTTAACATAGCCGTCCATGGTTCCCACCCACTCGCTCGACAGGGGAACGTCACTTGCACGCACACTCATGACCGCAACAGGCAGTGAGCGATTCGCGGGCGACGTGGCGACATTCTTCTCGCATCCCGCAACCAGGAGAGTTCCCAGCAGCACTGTAAGCCCAACGAATCCAGTCTGGTGTCGGTGACTCGTTCCGCGTTTTCGCGAAGTCATTCAATTCCTCCTGCTACCGGTGCTAAAATCACAGTTTCCACGCGAAAAACATGCACGCATGTTTTTATAATTCAGATGCGGGAGATGCATCATGGATTCAGGAAACATCATGGATTCGGGAAATCAGACGACACTATCACGCTCGGCGGTGCGAGCTTCGGGAGGGGAAAAGCAGGAACGTTCCCTCGTGACGCGACAAGAACTGATCGACGCCGCTCGGTGCATCTTTGCTCGCGATGGTTTTGAGGTCGCTCGCCTGCAGGATATTGCCGCGGCTGCAGGCAAGACCAGAGGTGCGTTCTACGCACATTTTCAGGATAAAGAGGATGTCTTCTTCGCAATCTTCGAACAGGACATCGCACGAGACCAACAGACCTACCTGAAGGAACTCAACCAGTCCTCCACTTACGAAGAGCGCGTCGCCATACTCGTTAGAAATGTGGAAGACATTATCTACGATAAAGACCGCGCCCTTCTCTATCTTGAGTTCAAGATGTACGCTATTCGCCACCCTCACAAGCGCAAGCGCCTTGCAGAGTTGCACCTTCTGATGTGTACTCGTGGTGCCGCGGCAGCTAAGCTGGCACTTCTGCCTGAACTCCAGAGTGATGATCCAGACGAGCAGCGCTCTCGCACGGCGCAGTTTGGCTTGATTATCGATGGCATTGCGCTCAACCGCTATTTCGATCCGGTAGGACTTAACAAAGAGCAGACGCGCGAGCGAATCGAGTCCTGTGTTCGCTCAGTCATGGCTCCGAAGAGTTCTTGGCGCAAGAACAGTTAGCTTCCGGTTAGCCCGTGATTCGCTACGGTTCGTCATCCAATCCGGTGGTGGCGCAGGTCGGCTTTTATGAGCAGATCGCAGATGTTGGCGCATGTCCAAGACGTGACAGTCACGGGTGGGTTCTACGCCGTAGTGGGCGGCCCGGCTACGATAGGAAGATGAGATTTGTGATTCGAAGCGCGTACTGGTTCGCGGGCATGTACTTGCTGGGCGTCCCCCTCTTGGCGGCTGGCCGAACGGTGAAGATATGTGCTCGCGACGAGAAGGGAAATGCGGTTCCCGCTATCGTAGTGACCGTCGGCAACCAACGGTTCGAAGGCGGTGGTTCCGGATGCGCGACCGTCACAGTTGCAGGGTCGCAAAGCGTGGTCGAGATCTCTCATGAAAGTTTCTCGACGGTCCGTCAGTCGGCTGGGAACGGCGATGAATTGGATGTGGTTCTAAAGCTGGCTTCCATTACAAGTACAGTGGAGGTGACGGCGGCTCGGACGCCATTAGCGCTGGATGCAAGCGCAAGCAGCGTGCGGACGCTGGAAGGAGGCGAACTCAAGGAGATTCCCGGCTTTTCGCTGGATGATCGACTACGTCAGGTAGCAGGATTTCAGTTGTTTCGCAGGACAAGTTCGTGGGTAGCCAACCCCACCAGCCAAGGGACTTCACTACGTGGGCTAGGATCGACGGCGGCGAGCAGGACCCTCGTCCTTAGCGATCAGATTCCATTAAATGACTCGTTCGGGGGTTGGATTCATTGGAACGAGATCCCGGAGCTGGCGGTACGCGAGGTGGAGGTGATGCGCGGAGGCGCCTCGGATCTTTACGGATCGAGTGCGATCGGGGGAGTGATCGATGTGCTGCCAGTCGAACCAGGAGAGCGCTTGCAGTATGGGCTGCACTTGACCGGGGCGCAGGAGAACACCTCCATCGTCAGTGGGCTTTTGGCTGGGACGGTGCAGGGATGGAGTGCTTTAGGTGCGACCACGCTGTTTCGCACGGGAGGGTACGTCTTGACGGCGCCTGAGGCTCGCGGCCCCGTGGATATCCCGGCAAATGTTCACTCGCAGAGCGGTCGGCTGGAGTTGCGGCACGGTCTGGGTTCGGACGGTGCGGTTTTTTTGCGAGGAAATCTTTTGAACGAGGCTCGCAACAACGGGACACCGGCGACGACGAATGCCACCCGAATATGGAGATATGCTGCGGGAGCGGATTGGAACGACTCCAACGCCGGCCGGTTTCTTTTGCGGCTGCACGGGATGGACCAGGGGTACAGACAAAGCTTCTCGTCCGTCGCTGCCAATCGCGCGACAGAGAGACTCACACGTTTGCAACAGGTGCCTTCGATGCAACTGGGCGGGGCAGCACAATGGGCTCGGACGTTTGGTCCGGTGACAGCTGTGGTTGGGGCAGACGTACTCGATACTCGCGGAACAGATGCTGAGACGCCTGTGTCGAATGGGATGCGTCAGCCGACCGTGAGTACAAGCGCTCGTCAACGGGATAGTGGTGTCTATGGAGAGGCATTGTGGCAGTCCAGGAGCTGGTCCGTAGCGCTGTCGTCACGCGTGGATCATTTTGCGAGCTTCGACGCAAAGCAGGTGGGTACGGTGCCAACACCTGTGTTGCCGGAGATTGCGGAGACGATCTTCGATCCCAGGCTCGGTCTGGTGAAGCAGTTTCGTGGAGGGATTTCTCTGACAGGATCGGTATTTCGCGCGTTTCGCGGCCCGTCGTTAAATGAGCTCTACCGCACCAGTCAGGTAGGACAGCAGCTGACACTGGCGAATCCCGCATTGCGGTCGGAGAGAGCTACGGGATGGGAGGCTGGGGGGCTGATCCATATGCGCAGACTGGGATCGGTGCGAACGAGCTACTTTTGGACTCAGGTGAATCGACCGGTTGCGGCAGTGACGATAAGTTCGACACCGACGAGCTCGACGCTAATGCGGCAGAATCTTGGACAGCTGACAAGCAAGGGTGTGACCGCCGAGACGGAGATGCACCCGTTGAAGTTTTTGGTGGTGAAGGCGGGATATCAGTACGCGGATTCGACCGTGACGAAGTTTCAAGCCGATCCCACATTGGTGGGGAAATGGACGGCGCAGGTTCCCAGGAACTCGGGATCTTTGGAGGTTCGAATGGAGCAGGCGAGGTGGGGTGTGTTTGGGGTCTATCTTCGAACGAGCGGGCAGCAATTTGATGACTCGTCAAACCAATATCGTCTGGCCGGATTCGCTCAAGCGGATCTTTACGCCGAGCATCGCTTCCTGTCGTGGCTGAGAGTGTGGGGCTCCGTCCAGAATGTGGGGAACGAGAGAGTCGAGGCGGGGAGAACTCCTTTACTCACTCTTGGAGCACCACGGATTGTCTCCGGCGGAATAAGGCTACATTAAATGCCTAGAGTACGTTGAATGTTCTCTAAGTGGTCCGGTCGTCCGCGTGACACCAGCCTATATAGCACCGTTGCGAATGTGGATCCCTTGCCGAAGCGCGAACGCCCCGTCTTCCTGTGCCTACTCAGAATTGAGATCCCATGGGCACCCTCTTGCGAGTCCTTTGTATATGCGCTCGATGAGCTGACTCGCGAGCGATAGCATGATCCGTCCGTCGCTTGGTGGTTATTGTGAATTAGCCGCACAATTCCGGTTGAAGACGTGCCGCGCGTAGGCGTGTTGCTCAAACTGATGGCTGTAAATGAAAAGGAGAAATGGTTCATTGGGCTATATGCGTGAATTGAGGCTACCCGGGTGCACTCCATTTTGGAGACTCAACATCGTCGAGTTCGAAGTAGTCATTTCCACTAAAGATGTGTGATTAGGGCCGCGCACCTTTCGGAAGTGCAAATGCAACGTAACTTCCACCTCATCCTGGAGAGCAGGATATACAAAGGGGCCACCTTACGGTAGCCCCTTTGTTTGCAGAGTTGAGGTACAACTGACGAACTACGCCTTGCACAGGTCGTACCGGTCGAGGTTCATGACTTTGTTCCACGCAGCTATGAAGTCCTTCACGAAGATCTCCTTCGCGTCGGCCGATGCGTAGACTTCCGCAATGGCCCGGAGCTGAGAGTTGGAACCGAAGATCAGGTCCACACGAGTGGCGGTCCACTTCGTCTCACCCGTCTCTCGATTCAATCCTTCGAACAAGCCTTCCGTAGTAGAAGACGCCGTCCACTCAGTGGCCATGTCGAGCAGATTGACGAAGAAGTCATTGGTCAGGGTTCCGGGCTTGTCGGTGAAGACGCCGTCCTTCGAGCCACGGTAGTTGGCGCCAAGGACACGCAGGCCTCCGACGAGGACCGCCATCTCCGGGGCCGTCAGGGTCAGCAACTGAGCGCGGTCGACGAGCAGATCTTCGGCCCGCTTCGTGTGACCGAGACGGAGGTAGTTGCGGAAGCCGTCCGCCGTCTGCTCCAGAGGAGCGAAGGACTCAACGTCGGTCTGTTCCTGCGATGCGTCGGTGCGACCGGGCGCGAAGGGGATGGTGACGTCGACTCCGGCCTTCTTCGCGGCGGCTTCTATGGCAGCGTCACCGCCGAGGACGATGAGGTCGGCGAGCGAAACCTTCTTGCCCGTTGCGTTGAAGTCCTTCTGGATTCCTTCGAGTGTGCTGAGAACCTTCGCGAGCACGAGGGGCTGGTTTACCTCCCAGTCCTTCTGCGGCTCCAGACGAATGCGTGCACCGTTCGCTCCACCGCGCTTATCCGAGCCGCGGAAGGACGAAGCTGCCGCCCAGGCAGTCGAGACGAGCTGCGACGTCGAGAGGCCAGAGGCCAGGATCTTCTCCTTGAGCGCGGCGATGTCCGCTTCGCCGATGAGTGCGTGGTCGACAGCGGGGACAGGATCCTGCCAGATCAACCGTTCCTTGGGAACCAGTGGACCAAGATAGCGGTCGATGGGGCCCATGTCGCGATGCGTGAGCTTGAACCATGCACGAGCAAACGCATCAGCAAACTGGTCCGGATTCGCCTGGAAGCGTTTGCCGATCTTTTCGTAAGCGGGATCGAACTTGAGAGCGAGGTCCGAGGTGAACATCATGGGCTGGTGCTTCTTGTCCTTGATGTGCGCGTCAGGGATGTTGGCTTCCTCGGCCACGGCGTACCACTGCCAACCGCCGCCGGAGCCTTTCTTGAGCGCCCAGTCGAAGTTGTAGAGGTTGTCGAGGTACTCGCTGTCCCACTTGATGGGCTGGCTGGTCCATGCGCCTTCGAGACCGGAGGAGATGGTGTCCTCGGCGTTGCCTTTGCCCTTGGTGTTCTTCCAGCCGAGACCCTGCTGCTCGATGGGTGCACCTTCGGGCTCGGGTCCTACGTTGGGGCCAGGATCGTACGCACCGTGGCCCTTGCCGAAGGTGTGACCGCCGGCGATGAGCGCGAAGGTCTCCTCGTCGTTCATCGCCATTCGGCCGAAGGTCTCGCGGATGTCGCGCGCCGATGCGACTGGATCGGGCTTGCCATCGGGGCCTTCCGGGTTTACGTAGATGAGACCCATCTGCACGGCGGCGAGAGGATGATCGAGATCACGCTCACCCTGGTAACGATCGCTGCCCAGCCACGTGTGCTCCGAGCCCCAGAAGATGTCTTCCTGCGGAACCCAGACGTCAGCGCGACCGCCTCCGAAGCCGAAGGTCTTGAAGCCCATCGAGTCGAGCGCGACGTTTCCGGTAAGAATCATGAGGTCGGCCCAGGAGATCTTCTTGCCGTACTTCTGCTTGATGGGCCATAGCAGGCGGCGAGCCTTATCGAGGCTGACATTGTCCGGCCAGCTGTTGAGCGGCGCAAACCGCTGCGTGCCCATGCCTGCGCCGCCGCGGCCATCATAGGTGCGGTACGTGCCGGCGCTGTGCCATGCCATGCGGATGAAGAACGGGCCGTAGTGGCCGTAGTCCGCGGGCCACCAGCTCTGCGAGTCGGTCATCAGGGCGTGGAGGTCCTTGATGACGGCGTCGAGGTCGAGCGTCTTGAACTCTGCCGCGTAGTCGAAGTCCTGGCCCATGGGATCTGCCAGCTTGGTGTTCTGGTGCAGGACGGCGAGGTCGAGGCGATCGGGCCACCAATGCTCGTTGCGCGTGATCTTGCGCGAGTTGTGCGTGACAGCGCCATGCATGGGTGAGGCCGTCTCCGTACTGGTGGATGGGTTGCCGCCGTGCGGCACAGGACATTTCGGTTCAGTCGACATGTTCGCTCCTTCGTTCTTATAGCTGGGAAGCCTATCCCGCGATTGGGCCGCGCGGGTCGTCACTATTGATCTTGTCTTCGCCCATTTGCAACTTCTTCAGTTCGGTTATTGAGTGGATGGTGTTAGCTGCGTTTTGCTTCCTGGCACGCGGCACAGATTCCGATGACATCGATAGCGTAGCGTTCCACCTGAAAACCTCCAGGCAACCTTCGCAGTGTCGGGACGACGTCGAGATCCTTTTCTTCGATGTCGGTGATGGCCTTGCAATGCGAGCACACCATGTGGTGGTGGAGGTGGCTGTTCAGCTCGACTCGTAGAGAACCGTGGTGCATGCTCACTTCTTTTAGCACGCCTCTCTCGACGAAGAGATGAATGTTTTTGTAAACCGTTGCGAGGGAAATTGCGGGTATACGCTTCTTCACCCGCGCGTAGACCTCTTCCGGGCTTGGGTGGCCAGGCATCGTCTTCATGACCTCATAGAGAACCTGGCGCTGGTGGGTCGCGGTGAGCCCGTGATCCGCACAAAGTTCACGGAAGGGACGGGGCTCAACGCTGGAAGAAGTCTGCATCAAGAGCTAGTAAATGATAATTATTCTTGTTCGTCAAGCGGGGATTTCTTTACGGAGCAAGGTCCTGGATGGCGCGACGCTAGTGGCCGTTGCAGGAGTGCTGCTGGTGGATCCACACCGAGCGTACGAAACGAATACCGTGTCATTAGAACGAGATAAGTAAATCGGTGCACTTACGTCGTCAACTCCAGAGAGATTTGTTTGGTGTCCCGATTGATCGTAACGATTTTGAAATTTCGCATCTGACCAACGTGAAGTGGTTCAGCCCGCGCGTCCAACGCTTTCGTCTCACCCTTCCATCGGGCGTTCAGCATAGAGCTCAATGCTGAGAGATCGCGTTTAGTTTCGCTTTGACTAGATGCCGCCGCCTCGGCTTTCGCTCTTACCGCGCAATTAGCGCGAATGCCTTCGCCAAGTTCCACGATGGCGTTGTCCCCTGTCTGCTCAATCAGACGGCCCGATACGACATCACCGACTGAATGCTCCTCGATATACTCGTCCAGGTCGGTAGGAATCAGCTGCTTCATGCTCAGCTTGATCTGACGCTTTTCGATATCGATAGCGATAACCTGGGCCTTGACGATTTGTCCTGCCTTAAGCGCGTCCTGTGGGTGGTTAATGCGTTTTTCAGCACTGATCTCGCTGATGTGAACCAGGCCCTCAATACCCTCCGCCAATTGCACAAAGGCTCCAAACTTTGTTAGTCGTGTGACCGGGCCTTCGATAACAGAACCTGCGGGAAACTTTTGTGGCACCACAGTCCATGGGTCGCCGAGCGCCTGCTTGAGCCCCAGAGAGAGACGGCGCTCGGCCGGGTTGATCGAGAGGATGACGGCCTCAACGGTGTCTTCAAGCTTGAGAAGATCTCCGGGCTTTCGCACCTTGTTGACCCACGACATCTCAGAGATGTGAATCAGGCCCTCAATCCCCGGCTCGACTTCGATGAACGCACCGAAGTCCGTAAGACGTTTCACGGTGCCGCTAACACGCTGACCCAACTGATACCTGTCTGCAGCAGAGTCCCATGGTTCTGGTTGCAATTGCTTGAGTCCAAGAGAGATGCGCCTGCTGTCGGCGTCGATCTTCAGAACCTTGACCTGTAGTTGCTGACCGACAGTAAGAACTTCCTCGGGATTATTGACGCGACTCCAGGCAATATCGCTCACATGCAGCAAACCATCGACTCCACCAAGATCGACAAAGGCGCCGTAGCTTGTAAGGCTTCGGACCTGACCACTGACGATATCTCCTTCGCTCACCTCTGAATATCGCTTCTGTTCAAGCTGGCGCACCTGTTCCTCGAGGAGAACGCGGCGGTCGACGACGACGTCCTCCTCGGCGGCATCGAGCTTTATGATGCGACAGGTGATCTCCTGGCCAACAAGCTTTTCCAAATCAGCTGCATCGCGGGTTCCACTGCGAGACGCAGGCATGAAGGCCCGTACGCCGACGTCGACTGTAAGACCGCCCTTGACGATGCTAGTCACAGTTCCTACGACGGCGGCCTTTTGTGCAAAGGCTTCTTCCAGTGATGACCAGTCCGTCGGCTGTGCAATCTTCAAACGCGAGAGGGCATAGTATCCCTCTTCGTTGCGCCCCTTGACCGATACAGGAAACCGGTCTCCAACCGTAATCCCGTCGGCATTGTTCTCAAACTCTCCCCGAGAGAGTACGCCCTCAATTTTGAGGCCTATATCCAGGAATACTGAATCTGACGAGATCGAGACCACGATGCCTTCTTTCTGTGAGGCCTCCATCTTCGATTGATCGCCATGAGTCTTTTCAAACTGTGAAAGGAGTGAGCCGAACGATTCTGTGGAATCGTCAATGGTCTCGGGTGTATCGAGAGAATCGGGAGCGGTATCTGGGGTGCCTTCGTTTGTCATAACAATTGACTAATATTGTAGCCATGATCGGCGCGGTGGCGGATTTTGCGAGCATATGTAATGTCGCTGCCCTAACACCACCATAAACGGCGCAATGCCAACTGAGCAGGTTTCTGAGAAGCCTGATAAGCCTGTGTGGCTAATAGAGTTGGCCTAAGTAGGTGTATTGACGGCTCCGGAAACGCTGTGTTCCGATCAATTTAGTGAGTCGAAAGCCAGCACTTCCAGTGGACGCGATTCTGCCGGAGGTTCTCGCAATCCTGCAGCATACGCCCAACCTCGTCATCGAAGCGCCGCCAGGAACCGGGAAGACCACCCGTGTTCCGCCGGCCGTTCTCGGTCTTGTCAGCGGCGAAGTCATCGTGCTCGAGCCGCGCAGAATCGCTGCTCGCCTGGCGGCACGAAGGGTCGCATGGGAAATGGGCGAAGGGGTTGGCGGAACGGTTGGCTACCAGGTCCGCTTCGAAGAAAGGATCGGGCCGCGCACGCGACTACGGTTTGTTACGGAGGGCATTCTGACCCGCCGTTTGCTGACAGATCCAACCCTCAAAGGCATCGACGCGATCGTCCTTGACGAATTCCACGAGCGCCACCTTGACAGCGATCTTGCGCTGGCACTTCTGAAGCGTCTCCAACGCACCCGGCCGGAGATACGCATCGTTGTAATGTCGGCCACGCTCAATGCGGCGCCGATAGCG
>DATHJA010000018.1:0-11611 GCA_035316475.1 Edaphobacter sp.
GGCGATGTCGGTCCGCATCTGCGAGAAGGCTCCGCGTAAATGCTCGTCGAGCGCCTGGTTGCGGGCATCCAGCCGCGTGAGCTGGTCGGGCATCTGGGCAAGACGGGGATCGGGTGCCGGCGCCTGCTGCCTGCGGAGCAACAAGATTACGACGGCAATGAGGGTGACGATCTGGCAGGCAAGCAGGAGGTTTAACATTTCGTCTTTCCTTCGCCATTAGGATAGCATCGCAGGCGTCGAGGATGCCTTGAGGAAAAAGAGCAATTTGCATCAATCTTTGAGGATGCGGTCGGCGATGGCGGCGACCTCGACGGCGGGCTGCACATCGTGAACCCGCAGGATGTGGGCTCCGGAGAGGATGGCGGCGACGTTGGCGGCCGTGGTGGAGTTGAGACGGGTGTCGGGGGCTGTCCGGATCGTCTGCCTGAGGGTGTGGGCGAGGAAGCTCTTGCGCGAGGCTCCGACCAGAAGGGGGAGACCGAGACTGTGCAGCTGGTCGAGATGCGCGAGGATGGGGTAGTTCTCGTCGAGGCGCTTGCCGAAGCCGATGCCGGGGTCGAGGACAAGGCGATTCCGTGCGACGCCGCCGGCGGTGACGGCGAGGACGCGGGCCTCGAGCTCGCGGACGATCATCGGCGCGATCTCGGTGCTTTCGAGGGCGGGAAGGCTGCGCCACTCGGAGGGTGTGCCGCGGGTGTGCATCAGCACGGCTCCGCAGCCGAGCTGGGCGCAGGTGGAGGACATGGCTTCGTCCCATAGATGGCCGCTGACGTCGTTGACGATCTCGGCCCCGGCTTGGACTGCGTAGCGCGCCGTGGAGGCGTGGAAGGTGTCGATGGAGACGATGGTCGAAGGGCGCTCGCGCAGAATGGCGGAGAGCACGGGAAGGACTCGAGCCTGCTCTTCATCGGGTGTGATGCGCGTCGATCCGGGACGGGTGGACTCGCCGCCGAGGTCGATGATGTCGGCCCCCTGATCGAGCATAGTTATAGCGTGCTCGAGTGCGCGTATGGGAGCGTCCTTTGGAGTGAAGAAGAGTCCGGCATCGGAGAAGGAGTCCGGCGTGACGTTGAGGATGCCCATGACGAGCGTGCGATGGCCCAGCGCGAGCATGCGTGTGCGGAGGTGCCAGTCGTAGAGCGGGCGTGAAGCGAAGGCCATGAGGCGATTCTAGAGCGACTGCGCGGGCTGGAGGAAAGCGTTCGGTCGCAGGCGGGGTAGGTGCTAGACTTCGCGAATATGAAGACATCCCGTGGTTTGGCTGCTCTGACGATTCTGTTGCTCGTGCTCCCGGGTGCCGGGCTGGCCGAAAAGCGCGGAGCGAAGGCCAAGTCTCCGGTGAAGGCGAGAAGCGAGGGTTCGAAGCTGGCGCGTGAGATCGAAGCCGTGCTGGCTGAACCAGCCGTGGCGCGGGCGCACTGGGGGATCAAGGTCACGACAATGGAGGGAACCACGCTCTACTCGTTGAACGAAGGGCAGCTCTTTCAGCCGGCGAGCAACACCAAGATGTTTACTACCGCCACGGCGCTTGCTCTGCTTGGAGCCAACACGACCTTTGAGACGAAGGTGGTTGCGAAGGGAACCTTTGGCGCGCCCGGCAGGCTGACGGGAGACGTGGTGCTGATCGGTTCCGGCGATGCGAATCTCTCGGGTCGCGAGATTCCTTACGTTCCTTCCGCGCAGCGGCCGAAGGTAGCGCCCGGAGAGCAGCCACCGCCCGGCCCTCCTGCCCTGCGCTATCTCGAAGAGTTAGCGGATCAGGTGGCGAAGACGGGCCTGAAGGTGATCAACGGTGATGTGGTGGGAGACGACACGCTCTATCCGTGGGAGCCTTACCCGCAGGACTGGTCGATCGACGATTCGGTCTGGGGGTACGGGGCTCCGGTCTCCGCGCTGACGATTACGGACAGCCAACTAAAGTTGACCGTTGCACCGGGCGACGCGCCTGGCAAGCCGGCCATCGTGACCATCGATCCGATTGCTCCTTACTACACAGTGGACGCGACGGCGCTGACGACCAGCGTAGCCAAAAGCGGCAGCCATGTGCAGATGGACCGCGCGCTGGGATCGAAGGTGCTTCGCATCTATGGCTCCATCGCAGTGGATGCTCATCCGGATGAGGAAGAGATTGCGATCCACGATCCTGCGGAGTATGCGGCAGCGGCGCTGAAGTCGATGCTTGAGGCGCGCGGCATCCTGGTGACAGGCGTGGCTCGGGTGAAGCACCGCATCTCAAGCGACTCCTGGGGATTTATTCAGGCATCGCACGAGCCGATTCAAGGAATGGACTGGGCGAAGACCTATGCGCCGCTGTCGAGTCCGGTTGAGTGTAAGGTCGTGTGCGAATCCGTTCCTGTGACGGAGAAAGATATTCTGGCGCGTCACACTTCGCCGCCGCTGCTGGAAGACATGGTGGTGACCAACAAGGTAAGTCAGAACCTGCACGCGGAGATGTTTCTGCATAACCTTGGTGCGGCGGTTCTGAATGACGGCTCGACCGTAAGTGGAGCACGCGTGATTCGCGCCTTCCTTACGACGCGCGCGGGATTGGATCCGGATGACTTTATCTTCTTCGATGGCTCGGGGCTGAGCGGGCACGATCTTGTGGCTCCGCGAGCGACTGCGCGGCTGCTGCAGTTTGCATCGACACAGCCTTGGTTTGCGGATTGGAAGCGCACACTGCCTGTAGGCGGTGAGGACGGCTCTCTGGTTGAGCGCTTCGGAAAATCGCCCTTGAAAGATCATGTCTTCGCCAAGACCGGTACATTGAGCGAGGCGCGTGCCTTGAGTGGATATCTTGACTGCGCCAGTGGAAAGACGGTGATCTTCTCCATCATGGTGAGCGCGCATACGCCAGGCTCAAGCGCGGATCGCGTGGCGATGGATAAGATTGTCGGCTTGATTGCAGCCACGAATTGAGGGGCAATTGATTTTTCGTAAATTGTTGAAAATAAGGACATTGATGAGGTATTTCGTGCGGTAAATGCGGTAAAATAGAAAGATGAAGACGATGCACCGGACGGAGTCGCTGCCCCTGTTTCTGAGGGTTCTGGCATGAGTGGAGCGACGATAGAGATCCTGGGGATCATCTTTCTGGCGACCTTTATTCGCTCGGCCTTCGGTTTCGGGGAGGCGCTGGTTGCGGTTCCTCTCCTTGCACTGTATCTGCCGCTGACTGTAGCCGCGCCTCTGGCGGTGCTGATCTCGATTACCATCGCGGCCGTTGTTGTCATGCAGGACTGGCGGAAGATTCATCTTCGCAGCACGGGATGGCTTTTTGCTTCGACCCTGCTCGGTATCCCAATTGGATTGCTGCTTTTGACCAGCGCGCATCAGCGTGCAGTGAAGATCGCCCTGGCGATTGTGATCCTGGCGTTTTCTCTCTACTCATTGATCGGGCGACGGCCGCCGGAGTTGAAGCAGGAGAGCGCCGGATGGCTGCTCGGCTGCGGTTTTTGTGCCGGAGTACTTGGCGGCGCCTATGGGATGAATGGGCCGCCGCTGGTGATCTATGGAGCCATGCGCCGGTGGTCCGCGCAGCACTTTCGCGCCACTCTACAGGGATATTTCCTGCCTGCGAGCATGGTGGGGATGGCGGGATACTGGGCGGCAGGCCTGTGGAGCCGCGCCGTCACGCACTACTTTCTGCTGTGTCTGCCCGTGCTTTGGCCCGCGATCTGGCTGGGCCGGGTGGTGAATCACCGTCTGCATGGCGAGGGATTTCTTCGTTACGTTTACCTGGGGCTGATGGGTATCGCAGTGCTGCTACTGGTGCAGTCCGCGCGTGCGTAGAGTGAGAGAATAGAGAGCGATGACGAGAATCTGTTTCGTGCTGTTGCTGGCCACCGCTCTGGCCGGATGTAAATCCATTCCTCCGCCTACTCCGCTGGAGCAGTTGAATGCGCAGCAGGTGCGTGGCCATGGCGTCTACCAGGCGCACTGCCTTGTATGCCACAGCGACCGCACCAACATGCCGCTTACCGGGCCAGCGCTGCGCGGCGTCTTCAAGAAGCAGTATCTGTCCAGCGGAGCTGCGGCGACCGATGAGCGTATCTCGGCGACGATCCTTCACGGAAGGAATATGATGCCCGCGCAGGCGAATGTCATCGATCAGCAGGATCTCGACGACCTGCTGGCGTATCTGCATACGTTATGAGCGACGAGAACCAGTTGAACGAGAAGGAAATTCAAGAAGCCCGACGGCTCGAGGCTCGCGCCGGAGGCATGCTGCCGGGCATCGCCGGCATCTCGATGTTCATGATCTGCATGACCATCTTGAATGCCTTTGCCGCGCTGCGCGGAGCCTTCGGCCCGAACGGTGCGAAGTACAGCGTGCTGGCCATCTGCACGCTGCTGGCAGTGGGCGTCTTCGGTCTGCTGCGATTGAAGAAGTGGGGATGGGCGATTGTGACGGCGGGGACGCTGCTGTTGAGTTCGGGCGACTTCTACTTCTTCGAGAAGACGAAGGCTGGATTCTTCCTGATCCGCGCACTCCTTGTGCTGGTCTTCTTCCTTTATCTGGTGCGCGGCTCGGTGCGCGACCGGATGCGGTAACGGTTCGTATCGTCGCTGCCAGGTTTATGCGCGCTGTCGGTCGCGAAAAGCTTCGACTTTATGGCGGTTTCCGCAGAGTTGCATGCTGCACCAGCGGCGGCGGTGGCTCTTGGTGCGGTCGTAGAACCAGAGAATGCAGTCCTTACCCTCGCAGGGGCGAACCAGCGAAAAGTCGGCGGTGGAGAGGAACTGTGCCGCCTCCTCGGCCAGAGGCGCGAGGACCTGCGCGGCGGTACGCGCAGGTCGGTGGCGCTCGATGCGAAGACCGCCGGACGCAGCAAGAAGCTGCGGATAGCTGACCGCATGCACAAGAAATTCGTTCAGCTCAGCAGGATCAATACGTTTGCCAGCCTTTCGCTTCAGCACCAGCGGGCGGATCATTTCGCGCAGCGAGCGCATTGTGCTGAGCAGCAGGGGTGGCGGTGCGGCTCCAGGCGATCCAGCCAGCAGCTCCGCTTTTTCAAGCCAGTAGAGAACGTCAGCGTCGGCCTGGAGCACATCTACGGTTGCGCCGCCGATCACCGCGATGGTGTTAAGCAGGTCCAGCACGGGGTGATCCGCGATGAAGAGAGGAGCAATTTCCGGCTCGTATGGCATGACGCAGATCCCTCCTTCCCGAACTCTTCGACGGGCGTATGCACCGCCTGTATGAATTTACTGTAACCTGTAAAAACAAATTTGACAAGTTACACCACGGGAGCGTATCTATTCCATAGTAACCCTTGTTAGACAATTTTAAGGGTTACAGATTTAGAGCGAATCAACGAGAGATTCCTTCGCTAAAAAGGAGATTCAATATGTCCAGCACTACCTCTATCCTCCGCTCTGCTGTCTCAGCTCCTGTTGTTACGACACGCACGGTCCATGCCGATGGCGTGGACGTCTTCTACCGCGAGGCGGGCGAGAAGACGGCACCCGTGATCCTGCTGTTGCATGGCTTTCCCACTTCGTCGCTGATGTTTCGTGAGCTGATACCGCGGCTGGCGCGGCGGTATCGAGTTATCGCTCCGGACCTGCCGGGCTTTGGCTTTACCCAGGTGCCGGCCGAGCGCGGCTACGTATATAACTTCGATTCCCTCGGCAAAACGATCGAGGCGTTTACCGATGCGATCGGCCTGAAGCGCTATGCCATCTACGTCTTCGACTATGGTGCGCCGACGGGCTTCCGTCTTGCGGTGGCGCATCCTGAGCGGGTGACAGCGATCGTCTCGCAGAACGGTAACGCATATCTCGAAGGGCTGGGTGATGCCTGGGATCCGATCAAGGAGTATTGGAAGGAGCCGACGCAGGAACATCGTGACGCGCTGCGCGCCTTCCTTGAACTGGATGCCACCAGATGGCAGTACACGCATGGGGCGCCTGCGGACAGGCCGGTGGCTCCTGAGACCTATACTCTGGACGCGGCCTTGATGAAACGTCCGGGCAATGCGGAGATTCAGCTGGATCTCTTCCTCGATTACGCCTCGAATCTGGATCTGTATCCGGTCTTCCAGGAGTTCTTTCGCAAATATCATCCGCCGACGCTGGCGATATGGGGCAAACACGATCCCTTCTTCATCCCCCCGGGGGCTGATGCATACCGCAACGACAACCCAAACGCAGTGGTGACACTGCTCGATGCGGGCCACTTTGCGCTCGAGACCCATGTTGAAGAGATCGCAGAGGCGATCGACGAGCTTTTGCAGCAGGTCAAACCATAAGTGGTTGTGGAAGTGAGTGCGCGCCCGGCGAAAGTCAGCCGGGCGCGCACATTTTCTTGCAGGAGGTAAAATCGGCTCCGCGGGTTCCAAGGGAGTGGGAAGAATGTTGAGTCGCAGAGCTTTCGGTGGATTGCTGGCATCGGCGGTAGCGATGCCGTGTATTGCAGAGGCGCGGCAGGCCGGGAATGACGCACTGACCGACCGTTTTTCCGTGATGATCTGGGTGCTGCGCAAGCGCGGCAGCTTTGAGCAGAACCTTGAGGCAGTGGCGAAGGCGGGTTACCGGCATATCGAGCTGATCGGCGAGTTCTGGCAGTGGAGTGACGCCGACAGAGAGCGATATATGGCGAAGATGGCCGCACTGGGCATCACCATCGATGCGACGACGGGGATGAAGCTGGGCTTCGCCGATCCTGCAATCGGGGATGCCTACATCGACGAGCTGAAAAAACTGATCGTTGCCGCCAGGCAGGTGAAGTGCACACGTCTGATCCTGATGTCGGGCAAGGTACTGCCAACGGTGGGTGACGAGGCGCAGCGCGCGGCGTCGATTGCTACGTTAAAACGTGCGGCCGAGGTGCTTGAGGCAGAAAAGATGGATGCTCTTCTCGAGCCGATTGACCGTCTTGAGAATCCGACTTACTGGATGGACGGTGTGGAGGAGGCGGCAACGATTACGCGTGCCGTTGGTAGCCCGCGGATCAAGGTGCTCTACGACTTCTACCATGAGCAGCGAACTCGCGGAAATGTGATCGAGAAGCTCGAAAAGGTGTTCGACCAGGTGGCGCTGGTGCATGTGGCCGATGTTCCGAAGCGCATCGATCCCGGCACCGGCGAGATGGCTTACGCGAACATCTACCGCAAGCTGAAGGCACTGAATTACAAAGGCATGATCGCGATGGAGTTCTATCCCGAGGGAGAGCCGGTGGAGGCGCTGAGGAAGGCGCGGCTCGAGGCGGAGAAAGAACTGACAACAGCTAGTTGATACACTAAGGAAGCGATGACGCCCGTCTCTGAGCTGGTCCAGATCGACCTTACGCCCCGCAAGCCCGCGCCCAAGCCGGCGTGGCTGAAGGCGAAGGCTCCTATGGGCGAGACCTTCCACTTTCTCAAGAAGATGGCGCGCGATCTGAACCTGCACACCGTCTGCGAGAGCGCGCACTGCCCCAATATTGGCGAGTGCTGGAACCAGAAGGCCGCGACCTTCATGATGCTGGGCAACTTGTGCACACGGCGCTGTGGCTTCTGCGCGGTGCCCAAGGGCAGGCCCGAGCCGATCGACCTCGACGAGCCCCGGCGCGTGGCCTATGCGGTGGCGCAGCTCGGTCTGAACCACGCCGTCATCACCAGCGTGAACCGCGATGACGATAATGTGGGGGCGGCACAAGCCTTCGTGAAGGTCGTCGAGGAGATCCGCCTGCAGGCTCCCGGCTGCCGTGTTGAGATACTGACGCCGGATTTTCAGGGCAACGAGGAGTCACTACGACTGGTGGTCGGCGTGCGCCCGGAGATCCTGAACCACAACATCGAGACCGTGCCTCGGCTCTACCGCGTGGCGAAGTCCGGCGGACGCTACGAGCGCTCGCTGCGTTTCCTGGAGCATGCTAAAGAGATTGCTGCTGAGAGCGGCGAGGAGATCGTCACCAAGACCGGCATCATCGTCGGCATGGGTGAGGAGATGCATGAGCTGCTTGCGGTCTTCCGCGACCTTGCCGACCGGCGTGTCGACATTCTGACTATTGGGCAGTATCTACGGCCCTCGCGCGACCACCTGCCGATGGCGCGCTACTACACGCCCGAGGAGTTTGCCTTTTTGAAACATCAGGCGCTGGGGATGGGTTTCAAACACGTGGAGTCCGGTCCGTTGGTACGCTCGAGCTATCATGCGCAGGAGCAGGCGGAGTCAACCGGTCTGGCATAAAGCTGCCTTTTTAGGCGGTTTTGCGTTTTATCCGGTTCTTCTTATAGTCTTCCACGGCCTGCCGGATATCGAGGGTTCCGCTGGTGGAAAGAGAAAGCGATGATTCCGTCTCGACGGCAACGCCGGATGACGTTCCATCTTCAGCTGCATGAGAAGGTTTTTCCGCAGCTTCGGTTTTTTCGGTTACAACACGCAAAGACTGAGGGCGCTCAAACTCATTGAATTCGATGCCCTCATCGATCATCTGTTGAGCTTTTCGTATCAGGAGATTGCGCTTGGCAGTCAATTTGTCTGCGGAGGCAACGCGTTCGATTTCAGTGGCGAAGGTCTCGTATTTATGCAAATGCGCAAGTTTGCGGTCAAAGAGAGCGATCTCCTCGTGCAGGGACTTCAACTGATATCTTCCGGATGGAAGTGTAGACATAAGACTCCTTCGTGAACCCCGCTCGAGTGCCGGGTTGCGCATAATCCGCTACTTGAAGATGGAAAAGGGCGGCCATCGGCACGCCCCTTTTCCAGTAATGGATCTTTTTTCAGATGATCTGAACGTTCTCTGCCTGCCAGCCCTTCGGGCCTTTGACAACGTTGAACTGGACGGCCTGGCCTTCCTGGAGCGAACGGAAACCATTGCTCTGAATCGCCGAGAAGTGAACGAAAACGTCTTCTCCGTTGTTACGGCTCAGAAAACCAAAACCCTTTGCATCGTTGAACCACTTAACTACACCCTGTTCCATAACTTAATCCTTAATTTACTGCCTGATGTACCGCTGAACGCAATGTGGATTGTTTGCGAGTAGGAGCGGAGCAGCCAGAACAAACAAGAACCAGATCGGATTCGACGATCAGATACCAGTCTACCATTTCTGTGGAAAAGGCGCTTGCCCGGCCAGTATGACAACGTAATGTATTGGCAGCAGGGGACTTCGGTCTACCCTCTCGACTCAGGAGAACCATTTCAGTAACCGGATCACCCCCATGGATGCCGGCTTCGAGTGTGCCGAGACGTCCTTGCGGGCATGTATCTGTTGACGTTGCGAGGCATAGTAGCGATAGGCCTCGATCATCATCTGCTGGTTGGTCAGGGTCGGCCGCCAGTTCAGCCGCTCGCGGATGCGCGCAGTATCGAAGATAAAGTCCTCGGCGATCATGCGGTAATGGTAGGGGCCCAGCGGGGAGACCCCCAGCTTGTGTGCGAGCTTCATGGCCGCGATGGTGGGGCCCTTCGGAAGCTGCGCCACACGAGCACGCGTTCCGGCGTCGCGGATCACTGCTTCGTAGACCTCGCGCAGGGAACAGACATCGTCCGAACCGATGTGGAAGAGGTCGGATTGCGGATAGCCCATCGCCTGGATGCAGGCTGTGGCGAGGTCCTGCGCATAGATGAACTGGTACCGGTTTCCGCCGGAGCCGACGACCCAGACCTTTTTGCCGTCGTCGATGAACTCGAACAGGATGGCCAGCAGGCCGAGACGCCCGCTGTCGATGATCGTGGGGCAGCGGATGGTGACGATGTTTAGCTCGGCCTCGTAGGGCTTCAGTGCCTCTTCGGCGGCCAGTTTTGAGCGGCCATACAGCTCGACGGGGTTTGGGGTCTCGTCTTCGGCGACCGGGTGACCGAGGTTTGAGGCCCAGAGGCAGTTGGTGGAGGTGAAGATCAGCTGACGGACCCCATGCTTGCGGCAGGCCTCGGCGATATTACGAGTGCCGTCGACGTTCGAGGTCCAGAGATCGTTGTCGTTGACCGTATCGTGGGCGAGGAGAGCGGCGCAGTGCATTACAGTGTCGTAGCGTCCATGCGTGAACAGATAGTCGAGCAGAGCAGTGTCGCGGATGTCGCCCTTTGTTTTACCGAGAGTAGGATGGGTGTCGGTGTCCTCGACGAGGTCGATGTTGTGAACGCGGTGGCCCTCGGCGAGAAGACGGCGCTTCAGGACTCCGCCGAAGAAGCCGGAGCCTCCGGTGACGAGGACGGATTGAGAATTCTGGGTCATGCGATCCGGATCATATGTTTTGGTGCTGCGCCTTGCGCGGTGTCGCCGACTGGAAGAGATAGACGGCGAGGATAGTGATGATGGGCTCGAGCGGATGGCGGAAGCGCGCCTGTACGAAGACCGTGTAATAAGGCAGTGGCAGCAGAAGCAAGATCCAGGCGAAGAGTCCCGCGGCCGGCACATGATGCCAGAGTGCCAGCGCCAGCCCGAGAAGTCCGGCGAAGCTGATGAAGCTGTAGCTGATTACACGCGGCAGTTCGAGTGCCCAGGGGGCGTCCGAAGGCACACTGACCCAGAAGAAGTAGATGCGCTTGATGGTATTGGAGAGGAAGTGGCCGGGATGCGCGCGCATATACGCCTTCGCCAGGTCGCCGCGCATCCTGGCATAGCGCACCTCGCCCATCTGCCGGTAGAGCTCAAGCTGGTTGGTAGCCATGTTGGGGTGGTCGTAGACCATCACCCAGCCGTTGGAGCCGGGACCGTTGCCGAGGTAGGTTTCGACGCCGAGGTTGCCGCGAATGGGGACGAAGGCATGGAAGACGCGGTAGTTACGGATCTCCCACGGCATCAGGCAGGCGAGAAAGACGATGCCCGCAAGAACCGCGTTGCGCAGCGCATGCGGGCGATTCCACGTGCCGATGAGAATCCACAGCCCGCAGACAGGGAGAAAGAGCAGCAGCGTCGAGGTAGAGAGCGCGATGATGCCCCATAGAAGCCCGAACAGAAGCCACTGACCCGTTTGGCCCGTGGCATTCCCCGCTTGGCCCTTGGCACTGGAGGATGCGCTCTTTGTGGCGCTGACGTTGATGCCTCGCATGCGCAGGGTGAGAACCAGCACCAGGGTGAAGAGGAACGTCGTCAGCGTCATCTCCCAGATCCAGCGCACCGCATACTGCATGGCCGCCGGGTACAGCGCCCACAGCCAGCCGGACCAGACGGCGTTAGCGCGCGAATAGCAGCGGCAGGCGATCTCCCACACGAACATCGCCGTAAAGGCCGAAAGAATGCAGTTGAGGAAGAGCAGAACCCACGCCGAGAGATTTGTGTAGACCCCAAAGAGCTTGAAGACTCCTGCCATCAGCATGGGATAGGCAGGAGGAACCCAGGCGGTAGGCCCGGTCGGTCCCATGAAGGAGGGGGCAAACGGGTTGGCGTAGCCGTGGCCGGTGGCAAGGGAGCGCGCTATGCGTCCGGCTTCCCAGCCGAACTGGAAGTGATCCACAAACGGGCGGATGCGATAGGTATGGGCCAGCGTCATGAAGAGGACGCGGATCGCGAAGGCTACCCAGAAGAGCCGCCACGGTGCCCGCGGATCGCCTGCTGCGCGTGAGCCCTCCGCTTTCATCCACGTCCAGAGGCGTTCGAGCATCGTGACTCTAATTTTAGCTTCCGCAGTTGCTTTTTCGCTCCATGCCCGGCGATGATCGCTGAAATGACTCTTTTTG
>DATHJA010000019.1:0-4156 GCA_035316475.1 Edaphobacter sp.
GCAGCCCCTGGAAGTCGAAGTTCCTGTCGGCCTCACCGTGCGAAAAAATGTCTTCGACGGGGATCGCCGGTGGTGTCCGAGGCTCGGCGACAAACGGTCCGCCGAAGTACCCGACCTTTCCGTACTCCGACTGCGACCCCAGCTTCGCGGCTACCTGAGGATCTTGGATGAGGCGATTCGGGCGCAGATAGTTCACCAGCTGCCGAGGCGCGCCCAGAACCTCTGCGCCATAGATTGCCATCCGCTGACGGAACGAAAGCCCGGCTGTAGACACGGGAAACTCGCCCCAGCGCATCCAGCGATACGCCTGGATGTGCGGCGAGTCGCCGATCAGGGCCAGGGTGGGCATGTCCATCATCACCAGCCCTACCCTGTGATGCTCCAGAAAATCATGCACCAACATGTACTGCATATCCAGGCCCTGCCACTTGAGCGACAGATAGCTGACCTTCGCCGGCCTTCCCAGCTTCGCGCTCAGCTGCTGCTGGACATAGCCCATGTCGACGCCGCGCACCATCAGCGAGCTGCCGACGAAGAGAATATCGACCGGCCCCTTCTCCTCGAAGATCTGCTTCTCATCGAACGGCCCCATGCCCGTCTCGACACGGATGCCGCTGTAGACGCGGTCGCGCGGAGGCAGGCCCACGACCGACATCAGGACAGGCAGCGTAAGCAGAACGGTAATGACAAGGGTCAGGGCCACCGCATGGCGGTTCGACCAGATAGCGGGAAACATCTACGCCTTCACGCCTTCAGCCATGCGCCGCTGAATCAGGTCGGCGAACTCGCCAAGATTCTTCGTCGCCTCCACCTCGCCGACGCGGAATCGCACGTTGAACGCCTTCTCGACTCCAAGAACGAGCGAGATCTGAAGCAGGGAGTCCCACTCCTCCACATCATTCGCACTGAGCTCAGGGGTAACCTTTATGTCGTCTAAAAAGACGTCATCGAAGACAGTCTGCATCTTGGCAAGAATTTCAGTTTGATTCATAAGCTCTCCGGTCGATCTGAATATGAGTTTTACGAGGTACAAAATCTTCAGTGGTCAGTTGATACGACGCGCGCTCCGGCGTCTCCTCCGTCAAGGCAAATCCCATGCGGGGAAACAGGTCGCGCACCATTCCGTTCTTCTCCGTCGGCAGATAGTGCCCGACCACCTTCGTGCATCCGCGCGCGGTGGCCAGACGAACGATCTCGTTGACGACCTCGTCCTCCATCTGACGCTTCAGGACGCGGCAGCTCATCAGCCACGTGTCGATGATGGCGGTCTTGTCTTCGGCCTTTACGATCACCACAGAGATGAGGCCGTTATCGCCGAACTTGTCGGCAAGACGAACGCTGAACCCGTAGTGGTCTCGATCCGAGATCAGTGCCTCGACCTCGGCCTCGCTGCGGCGGCGAGTCGTCACGTTGAACTGGTTACTCTTGTTGATCAGCTGCGAGATGCGAGGAATATCGACCTCTGTGAACTCGCTGAGGATGCTCCGCATCTCGAGCGACTCCAGGTAAGACTCCATATCGGTCCCGGAGCTCATCGCCTGAGTGCGCGCGGCCTGCTGCTGGTACTGCTCCCCACGGTTCAGATCGTCGGCCGTGATGGAGCGAGGCTCGAAGAACCGGCAGTTGAGCAATTGCGCGGCGTATTCGGCGGGATCGGGGCCGAGCCAGATCGTCTCGATCTCAGGAACGAACTGCTTGACGATCTCGATCTCCGCCGGGTTGTCGTCCACGAAGACGATCGAGTCCAGCCCCAGGTTGAGCTCCTGCGCGATCTTGCGGAGGTTCTCCGACTTAGGCTCCCAGTTCGCCTGGAAGCTGGCGATGTCCTTCAGCCGAAGAATCATCTCGGGGTGCTTCTCAAACGGTTCGGCGGCGTTCTTGTAATCGTTCTTGCTGCAGACCGCAAGGATGACGCCGCGTTGTGCCATGGAGGCGATCGCCAGCTGGAACTGCTTGAATGCCTCTCCGCGAGGATGCGTTCCACCAATCTCGATGCCAGCCATGCCGTCGTCGCCGATCACGCCTCCCCAAAGCGTGTTGTCGAGATCGAGCGCGAGGACCTTCTTCGACGACCGATGCAGCGAGGCGACGATACCGGCTACCTCGCGGGCGATGTCTACAGAGAAGTCGGAGGAATAGAGCTGTTTGGTCTCGAACCATGCACGCGGGTCGTAGCAGTTTGCGGTGCCCCAGCGGGTTGCCAGGAACTCTGCGTCGCAGATGTGGACATAGGCTGGCGCAGCAAGGCCGAGCTCGAGATTGACCAGCTTGCGGAAGCTCCAGTTGGACCCGAGGGTTCGCACACGGAAGGAGCCCGGATCGAACTCCGCTGCGGGAAGAAAGTTGGCGACAACGATCTCGGCTCCAGTTCGCTCGTGCGCCGTGCGGCAGAGGCTCAACAGATCGTCGGCGGTCTTCGTCGCCTCTGCCCGCTGTAGGTCCTGCGGGTCGGTCATCGATCCCTGATAGACACAGCGCTGGCTCGATGGAATGAGAAAGATTACGTCCGGCTTGAAAGAATAGAGCTCGCTCTCCGGATCGAGGACCTCGGAGATGTAGTTGTCGTAGTCGCCCTTCCAGAGCTCGGTCTCCCACCAACCGGTCGACGATTCGGCGCCGATCATCTGCTGCACAAGCTCATGCAGAGGATAGAGGCTCGATCCTCCCACCATCGCAAGGCGAATGGTCTTGTCAGCGCCTCCTGGAATGCCCGCTCGCTGCGCCTTCTTGCGCATCGTGGCAAGGGCAAGGACCTCGGGGAAGTCCGCCGCACCTCGAGTGGCCGTCCGAAGGGCTGGCCAGATCTCTGGCGATCTCTCCGCCAGAAGCTCGCGGACACTCTCCAGCCCAGTCTTCGCCGTTTGTGGCTGAACTGCCGTTTCAGTACTCATATCCGCACAGCTCCTTCGCTGGTTCGCTTCGCGCTTCTCTCTAGGCTGAAGATTTGCATGCCAGCCGGTATTCTGTAGATTGATCTGAGGACTTTGTTTTCCGCCTTTACCACGGGACCAACGCTGCGCTTAGCATGAAGATCATTCACGTTGTCTACAGTCTTGAGATGGGCGGAGCCGAGATCCTCGTGGCTCAGCTCTGCCGCCTTCAAAGAGCGCGCGGGCATAACGTCTCGGTAATCGCGTACAGCAATCTGGGCACGCTCGGCGAGCAGCTTCTCGCCGAAGGCATCCCTGTGCTGGTTCTTGGCGAAGCCTCTCTTCCTCGGACATTCATGCGCTTTGTCGGCGAGTTTCGGCGTCTTCGACCTGATGTCGTGCACTGCCACAACCCTGCTCCCACCCTTCAGGCGGCCATTCCCGCGAGACTCGCCGGAGCGCATTGTGTTCTCTCGACGCGGCACAGCCTTGTGGCCCCACCCTACGAGAGAGGCGCCGAGATTACCTTCAACCTCGTAGCGCGCTTCTGCGACTGGGTGGTCGGCATCTGCGACGCGACCTGCGAAAACCTGCGGCACACACCCGGCGCACTGCAAAATCGCCTGGTACGCGTCTATAACGGCGTCGATCCTGTAGTTCCCGCAGCCGCCTCCGATCAACCGGCCAAGCGTGGGCTGACCCTGCTGTTCGTCGGACGCCTTGCTCCTATCAAGAGCCTTCCGACTCTGATCCGCGCCGTAGCGATTGCGGCAGAGCGCGTTCCCGATCTTCAGCTCTGGCTGGTGGGCCATGGAGCCGAGCGGCCCCAGCTCGATGCTCTTGTGGATGAGCTTGGGGTCCAGAACTCCGTTACCTTCTGGGGAGAGCGGCTGGATGTAGCAGGCTTCTTCTCGGCGGCTGACATCTACTGCATGTCCTCCACCTCCGAAGGACTTCCCATGTCGCTTCTGCAGGCCATGTCGGTTGGCCTGCCATCGATTGTGACGGATGTAGGCGGCATGGCCGAGGTGGTCAGAAACTTCCATGCAGGTCTGACGACTCCCGTCGGAGATGCATCCGCGATGGCTGAGGCGATCGTTCAGCTCGCAGCCGACCCTGAGCGAAGAGCGCTCTTCGCCGAGAACGCCAGGGCAGCCTATGGCGAACACTTCACGCTCGAGCGCATGGAAGCGTCCTACATGGAGCTCTACCGGGGCCGGCCCTGAGATCAAGAAAGTCATCATCCTCGTAATCGGTTTCCTGCAGGTTGTATCTGTCAACGGTGC